>NZ_JBFRSX010000033.1:82101-138213 GCF_041473835.1 Vibrio sp. 10N.222.55.A1
CGAGATTCGAGATTCGAGAAAATTAGAAAGGTTGACGTGAAAGCGTCAACCTTTTTTTTGTCTGGAGGTTTGTTTACTCGATTATTTAAGCGATTAGCTAACCTACACAGCAAGAGATCTCCTATTACGCTCATTCGTCGCTCTAGGAGATGACGAGAATAGGTGTAGTGAATCCAAGACAACATCAATGATGCGCCATCAAACCACACCAAATCGTTATCCCTCTTCTCACCATCATTCCCTACAGTGAGGGACGAACGTGATAGGGAATCTGCTTATTGAGAACGTAAGCCCTAGCCACATTCAAACTCCGACCTTATACTCATGTAAAACAATTAATTGGAAAGATCATGAGCTTCGAACTTCACCCGCAACTTGCGAAAGACACCACACTTATCGGCGAATTTCCACTGAGCTTAGCCCTGCTACACAAAGATAACGCAGTGCCTTGGGTTATCTTGGTACCAAAACGTGCCAACCTAAAAGAGTTGCACCACTTACCAATGAAAGAGCAACAGCAGTTCCTACATGAATCTCAGGCGGTAAGCCAAGCATTAGAAGCAACGTTCCAACCAGACAAATTGAACCTTGGTGCGCTGGGTAATATGGTGCCACAACTGCACATCCACCATATTGCACGCTTCAAAGACGACATTGCTTGGCCCGGCCCAGTATGGGGTAATACAAAAGGCGAACAGCGCAGTGAAGAAGATCAAGCCGCTATCCTGACTCGTATCCAAAACGTTCTGTCACTGAGCTCTATCTTCAAGAAAGCATAATTCGAGTTCATCTCATTGAGCTTTAAAGCAAAACACTTCAGAAAAGACACATAACAAAAAGCCACTCATCTTAGATAAGCGGCTTTGTCATTTTCTAATCTCGCCTTTTTCAACGAGAGTCTGAAGACCGAACTACATCATCACGTTAAGCGACAAACCATCTTGTTTGCTGATGGTGTAGCGAATACGCGTTGTATGACCATGCTTATTCGTATCGACCAAGCGAGAAACTTTCCCTTTCTTGACCCAAACACTCAGCATCGCATCGACGCCATCTTCACTCATGCCAAACTTTGCAGCGAGCTCTTTACGAGCCGCAACGCCGTGGCTATCAATGTATTGATGAAGTTCAGTTAAAATCATACTACTTGCACCTCTAGTGCTTTCTGCTTACTGCCCACTTTCTTGAAGACGCGATACGTCACCACAAAACCACCAGCAATCGCCACCATCCATACTGCACTTGTCACAGGATGCGCAGCAAAGTTTGCCGCTTGGTAGTAGAAAGTCGCACCAAAGTAACCAAGAGCCATCGTCCAAACCGCGATGAAGCGTGCAAACGTCTGACCAAATTCACGAACATAAGCACCCATCGCGGCCACACAAGGCGTGTAAAGCAGGATAAGAATCAAGTAAGCGAATGCCGCATGACCAGATACAAACTTGTCTTTCAAGTTACCAAAGATAGAGGTATCGACTTCTTGGTCAGCTGCTACAGAATTAGAGTCAGACAAGTCGCCAACTTCAATACCTAATGGATCTGAGTAGCTCAATCCGGCTAGGTTTTCAGGGATCGTCATTACCGCTTCTTGCAGGCTTGCTGCTAAGTCAAACTCAGCTGCTTCTTCATCAGAAGGCGTTGTATATAGGCTATTTAATGTACCAACAACGGCTTCTTTAGCGAAAATACCTGTGATGATACCAACCGTTGCAGGCCAGTTCTCTTCAGTAATACCAATTGGTTGGAATACAGGTGTTACAACTTGAGCTGCTCTAGACAGTACTGAGTTTTCGCTATCTTCGTTACCAAAGCTGCCGTCCATACCTAGAGAGTTTAGGAAGCTAAGAATAGCCACAACCATCACGATTGTTTTACCTGCACCAAGTACGAAACGCTTCAGCTTCTGCCAAGTTTTCAACATTACGTTTTGCACTGTCGGCAATTCGTAATCTGGCATTTCCATCACTAAGCTATCACTGCTACCTGGGTAGATCGTGTTTTTCAGGAACAAACCCGTAAATACAGAAGCAACGATACCCATGATGTACAGAGCGAATACTACGTTTTGTCCTGCACCTGGGAAGAACGCCGCCGCGAACAGTACGTATACCGGTAAACGAGCACCACATGACATAAACGGCGCCATTGATGCTGCTAGTTTACGTTCGCGCTCTTGGTCAAGAGTACGAGTTGCCATGATTGAAGGCACGTTACAACCAAAGCCCAGTACAAGTGGGACAAATGCTTTACCCGGTAAACCAATCTTCTGCATCACTTTATCAAGTACAAATGCAGCACGAGCCATGTAGCCTGAGCTTTCTAGTACCGCTAAGAATAGGTAAAGCGCTGCGATAACAGGAATAAAGGTCGCAACCGTTTGGATACCGCCGCCAATACCATCAGCAAGTACAGTGACTAACCAAACTGGTAAATGGCCATCTAATAAGTGGTGTCCACCATCAACTAATATTGCTCCAACACCAATATCGAAGAAGTCGATAAACGCACTACCGATATTGATAGAGAACATGAACATTAGGTACATGATAACGAAGAAGAAAGGAATACCGACCCATTTGTTCAAAATGAATTGGTCTGCTTTCTCTGTAAAGTTACGGCTTAGTTTGCCTTCGCTGCGACGAACACGTTTACAAAGGTCATGTAAGAAAGTGTATTTAGCGTCAGCAACAGCAAGGTCAATATCGAAATCGGCACCAAGACGCACGCTATCAATTTGAGTGCGAGTTTGTGGGGCTAAACCATTCAATACCAAGTAATCATTTTCTAAAGCACGAATCGCTAGCGCTCGGTGAGATACGTCAGCATCATCAAATTGTGACTCAACAGAAGGGATAAGAGCTTCTAACGCGGCATCGTAATCAATAGAGATAGGGTCAAGGCTCACACCTTGAACAAGCAGTTTATGCAGGCGCTCTTTAAAGCGAACCACTTGACCTTTATCGTTTGCAGACAAGCTTAGAACTGGGCAACCTAGCTCTTTCTCTAGTGCTTTAAGGTTAATCACCTGACGTTCGCGCTTTAATACATCCATTTTGTTCAACACAACGATCATTGGGCGACCCAACTCACGCAGCTGTAATGTCATATATAAGCTTCGTTCTAGACAGCTAGCGTCGACAACATTGATGATCACATCTGCTGGGTGAGTTAAAACAGCGCGAGACGCGATAGACTCATCGATGCTGTTCGCATCATTACCACTGTCTAGTGCGTAGATACCCGGTAAATCCGTTAGTTGAAACTGATCACCAGCGTGCGAGTATAAACCCGTCTTCTTTTCAACAGTGACACCAACCCAGTTACCAACGTGCTGCTTAGCACCAGTCAGTGCGTTGAACAGTGTTGTTTTACCACTATTCGGGTTACCAACGGTAAGAACTTGATAATCCATTTAGATAACCTCGATTTGTTCTGCAATGCTTTCACGAATGGCGATAGAAACACCTCTCACTTCAACTTGAAGCGGATCACCCATAGGTGCACGGCGGATAAGCGTCACCTCGGTTTTTGGCAACATACCCATGACCATAAGTTTCTTCCTTACGTCTGGTGTTAAACCTGTTAGTGCAACAATAGAAGCCGCCTTTCCTTGCTCTAATTGTGAGAGTTTCATAAGTACCCAATTCGTGACTGATAATGAGAAAGATTGTTATTAACGCCATGATACACATACATGCCCACAATTCTATTGTGTGAAATCAATGTTTTCGAAAATACATACTCGTAAGTTTCGTTAAAAACGTTTACGTCAAAAACGTTACTTTCAACAACTAGCGAGAACTACCTCACTAGTACAAACCCTCCCAAACAAAAACAAATCATTAATTATCAATCACTTGAGACAATGTCGGTTTTCTCATAGGTATCTGTCGTTAATTTTATAAGTAAAATAAGTAGCTGGACGTATAGTTACTCCATCGAAGAGAAACTACTTCTCTTTAATTTTATTCCAGAGGTGATATGGCTTTGCTATATCACTCCGGCAGCAAGCGAAGGTGTCGTTGGCACCCGTGGTATAGTCCCCCCGGCTATGCCACGATATTTTTTTTCTTCCCTTTGTTTTATCCCAACAACCTTTTTAAACTCCCCATTTATCTCGTATCTCGTATCTCGTATCTCGTATCTCGTATCTCGTATCTCGTATCTCGTATCTCGTATCTCGTATCTCGTATCTCGTAGAAGCATAAAAAAGCCCCAACACGAATGTCGAGGCTAAAGTATCTTTATTTATGTTCTAGCTGAGTATCCGCTGCGTGCTACTCTTCGTTGTTTTCAGCAAACTTAGATGGTGACATGCCAAAGTGGTGCTTAAACCTTTGACTGAAATAGGAAGGGTCATTGAACCCCGAATCAAACGCCACATCAGAGATCTTCTCTCCAGCGAGTAAGCGCTCACACGCATGCTCTAGACGTACTTCATTCAAGTGCTCTTTGAAGGTCTTGTTGTAAGCCGATTTAAAGCGTCTCTGTAAGCTTCTCTCAGACATAAACAAATACTTAGCGGCAGTTGCAGTACTGAACTCGGCATCAGCGTAGTTTTCACTCACAAGCTGCGACACTCTGTTCTTCCACTCTTGTTCCGCTGTCAGTTTTTGTTGCTCTGGTGTTGAGGCGGCAAGCTTAATGGTTTCAATCTGTTCAATTGTGCTGGCTTCAAGATTGTCGAGTACTTGATACTCAATTGGCCACGAAAGCTGAACCTTATTTTGAGACTCCGAAACAAAGGCATTAAGCTCACCACCGCTCTGATTCATCAATAGCGGCAGCTTTTCGATGTTAAGGTCGGTCGACTTTCCGGTATTGTCACCCATGCTTGATGCCAGTTTAGGGAAAGGCATCCCATGATCTCGAATGGTCACAACAAGATGCTCCTTAACCTCTTCAACCAGAACCACCATACTCTGCGACTTAAAGTTTCTCTTGATGATGCTCGCAACCAAGCTATTGAAGATAATATCGAGATTAAAATACAGCAACGAGACATATCGTTGTTTTGTTTCGACTTTAATATCCAGTTCAATACCGGCTTTGGTTAAGTCATCCTGCCAAGCTTTGAGTACCACCTCTAAGATTAAAATTATATCGTAACAAACTTGCCCTTCTCCTTGAGGCGTATTACTCAATTGAGCTAAGCCATTTTTCAAGGTTAGAATCGGCGACTTCCCGAGCTCGTCATTCCAATTCGGGAGCATCGCAGCAATATGATTCACTTCAGAAGAGAGTTCATTGGCAGTGTGAGACACAAGCGCATTCTTCACGGATAGCTGCTTTTTAAGCTGTTGATTAGTGGCGAGTAATATCCGGCTTTGGTGCCTCAATTGGTCTGTCTTCAGTGCAACTTGCGCTTTTAAGTGCCGGTTGGCAAAAGTGACATAACGCGAACGCCAAAAGACTAAGATAGTCACAACGCCAATCAGTAATATCAGAGAGCTTGCTGCAGCCCAATTGGTCAGATACCAAGGCTCCGCAATCGAGAAGCTTTGATTGGTTGACACAAAGCGATAATGGGAGCCTTTAACCGGCTTCACTTCAAGTGTGTAATCCCCTGGAAGAAGATGATCGAGCGTTAACAAGCCCCCTTCAAACTCACTCCAAGGTTCATCGTCGCTCAGTCGGTATTCCATCGCAGGTGCGAACGTTGCTGGTAAGATACCTAGCTTAAACCCCATCGATGAACCATAAGGAATCTCATCCAGCTCTGCCGTTTTCCCGCCAAGTGATACCGTTTGTTGGTCGACACTTATCTTACTCAACAAGGCACGGCTATGAGGTGTAGTTGATACCAGTAACTCGTTAGATAACGCGCTGACTACACCATACTTTGAGCCGAAAACAAGCCTCGAAGGTTGGCTATCTTGACTGTAAAAAAGAGCACACGCTCCTGCCGCCAGTTCATTGGTGATCAAACCAAATGGCGAACCTATGTGTTTATGCAGTTGCCCATCCAATCCGTAATAACTGATGCCTTTCGAAGAGCCTAACCAAACACCATTGTCATCGCTTATCAGGCAGTTGGGGCTAATATTGTCTTCAACAAGAGTGATTTCTTGAATAATAGAGCTGTCATCCGGGATTCGATACACGCCATAACTGCTCGCAAACCACTGCGCTCCATCCTTCGCTTTTTCAATATCGACGACTTTGCCAAACCGTTCGCTGGAACGACTAAAGCTAATTCGTTTATCAATGAACGAGTAGAAGCCATGATCCGTTCCTATATAGATGCGACCTAGCAAGCCTACATTGAGAGCGGTGATCTTCGCAGGCAAGAACTTGTCGACTAACCAGTCAGTGCCATAACTCGTCAGTTTCATGGTTTCGATAGATAACGAATAGAGGTTTTGCCCAGAGGTCATCCAAAGAACGTTATCGGCTTGAAGCGCAAGGTTTTCAACACGCACTCCCTCAATTGACCTTGGTAAATCAAGGGCTTCGGGTTGTAGTGTTTCCGTATTTAGACTGATGATACCTTGTTCGGTCGCCAACCAAATGGAAGAGCCAAAGATCTCAAAATCATTAACAGGGTTAGAGTAAACACGAATTGGGTTCTCTTCACTTTCAGAATCAACCAAGTAGAGCCCCATTGAAGACGCGACCCAAGATAACTGGTCACTGACAGGCAGTACTTTATTGATCACCACACTACTCGAATGCATGCCCATTCCAGTTAGGGGTGTTCTCGAGAAGGTTTTGCTGAACAGTGAGAAGTATCGGATACCGTTGTTTGTCGCAACCCACATACCACCAGCATGATCGTTTATCAACGAATATATTTTCTCACCCGGTAACGAGAAGTCTTGACTAGCGGCTTGTTCGAATCGAGTAATTTGTCCCGTAATAAAGTTGTAGCTAATAAGGCCGTGCTCTGTACCAATCCAATACTGGTCCGAAGTTTCGGCCAACGAGAGAACATGCGACCCTTTAACGATGGTCTCTTTGTCTGGGTTCGCGAGATCAACAATCACAGCACCATTTAAAGTACCGATCACTAACTCACGTCGAGCATTCGAAAAATAAACCGTCTCAATATGGTTTTTGTCTGATGCGGTGACATGGGTAAACTCTTGATTCTCTGAAAGGTAAACGCCAGAACTGGTCGCTAGCACCCACTTTGATAGTACCCACTCAGCGTCGTTAATCGCAATGTCACTGCTGTTATTGTATCGGTACAGTTTAAGTAGAGAGTAGGTGTTGAATTCTAAAGATTGAGTGTTGTAGGTATAGAAATTACTGCCGTCAGTAACCCAAATATAATCGCCTGATGCACCGATATTCGCTATTTCAGCGCCGGGACTTAGGCTAAACGCCAATTCGTTGCCAATTCCAGGGTTATGTCGATAGACCTCATTGTCGAAAAATGTCCAAAACTCATCGTTCAGAAAGGCGACTCTTTCCGAAGAAAATTGCAGTAAGCTTCCCTTGCGAGGGAATAGAGTTCGACCATCGTAAAAGAGTACTTTTCCATGCACATCATGAACCCAGAGCCCACCTCCGGCACCTAAATACAAGTTTTTAGCCGCAAGGAAATTCCCTTGCGCTTGAGCGGGCAAAGGATAGAAAACGGAGGGCGAGGTATTTACCGCTAGAACGCTAAATGAAATGCTCATTAACATGAACATTTTGAAGATAATTCGATACAACTCTTAATCCTGAACAGCAACAACACATGAAATTTTGGGTACCACAACGTCTTATCGTTGCTAAACCAAAAACTGAGTTTTTTTGTGCTTATTATTATCTTTCCATTTTAGCGGAAATTAGAAAAGGAGAAAGGAGGTTTGTTATTTGTTAGGAGGTTTTATCTTAGCGGTCACGAAAATGCCGCAAAAAGCGGCATGATTCATAAATTAACGAGAGCAAAGTAGAGTAAAGAATACTCGTTTATGACTTACTTCTCGTCTAAGCAACTTGTATAGCTATCTGTAAGTTGCTGAAGAAAATCGAAATAGCTTCCACTCTTCACTTCAACTGTTGAACCGATAGGGTCAAGCTGACCTTGTTTTGCGTTACTTCCGCGCGTCACTGATTCAATCACAGCAGGAGTGAATTGAGGCTCAGAAAACACACATTGAACGTTTTCACGTACTATCGTTTTCTTAATAGCGATCAGGCTTTTTGCACCCGGCTTACGCTCTGGGCTCACCGTAAAGTGACCTAAGTTATTTAGCTCAAACTCTTGCTCAAAGTAACCATACGCGTCATGAAAAACGTAGTAACCTTTGTCTTTCACGGGTGCAAGTTGCTCTCGAATAGACTGTTGCTTCTCTTTCAATGCAATCAGGAATGAATCGAGATTCTCTTGGTACGCCATTGCGTTGTCTGGATCAGATTCAATCAACTTAGCTGAGATGTATTTTGCAGCTACTTCAACTTGCTCGATACCTAACCAAAAATGCGGGTCATGGCTACCGTGGTGGTGCCCTTCATGTGCATCGTGGTCATGCTCTTCGTGTCCGAACTCTCGCAAGTTGATTCCGGGAATATCACTGATCTTGATAACATTTTCTTTTGAAACAATCACCTTAGTCAGAAAGGCTTCTAGGTCAGGGCCGAACCAGATGACCATATCGGCACTATGAACTTTTTTGACATCCGATGGCTTAAGCGCATAATCATGCGGCGAAGCATTGCTGTTCATCAACACATCCGGCTCACTAACGCCTTGCGTTAATTCTGTCACAATCATTTGAATTGGTTTAAAGCTTGTTAGAATAGTATTGGCACTTGCGACACTTGGCGCTAGAAGCAAAGTAGCAAGTATAAAAGATGAACGTGACATAATCCCTCGATAATAGAAAAGTAGCTTAGGCTTGAGGTAAATGTTACATTATAACATTAGCGAATTGCAAATGAGTTCTATTCATGGATAACTTAATCCAACTAGATTCTGTGAGCGTCGAATTTGACGGTCGAAAAGTTCTAGACAACATATCTCTAAATTTAGAGCGCGGCAGAATCACCACCCTGATTGGGCCAAACGGTGCAGGAAAGTCGACATTAGTAAAAGTGGTACTGGGTCTACAGACCAAATTTTCAGGCACAATAACAAAAGCTAAAAAACTGAAAATTGGCTATGTACCACAAAAATTAAAGCTCAATGACTCACTACCGCTCAACGTAGAGCGTTTTCTAAAGCTCACTGGCAAGTTCAGTCAGCAAGAAATCCTTGAAGCATTGAAGCTCGTTGGTGCTGAACATCTGCAGAAGAGTAACATGCACCAGCTATCTGGCGGAGAAAACCAACGTGTGCTCATTGCTCGTTCATTGCTAAGAAGACCAGATCTACTGGTTCTCGATGAACCGGCTCAAGGCGTTGATGTTCAAGGGCAAATAGACCTGTATGACTTAATTGACACCATTCGCCACCGCTTTGGTTGTGCCGTATTTATGGTTTCACACGATCTGCATTTAGTGATGGCAAAAACAGACGATGTTATCTGTTTACACCACCACATCTGCTGTTCAGGCGCACCTGCAGACATCAAACACCATCCTTCGTATATTGCGCTCTTTGGCACCGCGACCCAAGAGACGCTAGCGTTTTATCATCACCAACACGAACATCACCATCATGATCTCGCAGGTCAACCAGTAACGGGCGGCGCACATGAATGTTCAAACCATAAACACGGACACCACTAATGCTTGAGTTTCTTCTTCCCTCTATTTTGGCGGGTTTGGGTATTGCACTAATTGCAGGCCCACTAGGTTCATTCGTGGTGTGGCGTAAGATGGCTTACTTTGGTGACACGCTTGCTCACGCTTCTTTGATGGGATTAGCACTTGGCTTCCTGTTCAACATAAACTTGTACTTCGCGCTGCTAATCTGTTGTTTGATGCTGGCTGTATTGCTAGTGACATTGCAAAAACAAAAGCTGGTCGCAACCGATACTCTACTCGGTATTTTGGCGCACAGTGCGCTATCACTTGGTTTGGTTGCTGTCAGTTTCTTAGATAACGTTCGTGTTGACCTAATGAGCTACCTATTTGGTGACTTGCTGGCAGTATCTCCAACGGATTTAGTGTTCATCTATGCGGGTGCAGCTGTGATTGGATTGGTGCTTGCTATCTTTTGGCGACCACTACTATCAACGACGGTTAACGAAGATCTCGCGGCGGTTGATGGTATCAATATTGATTTAATGCGTCTGATTCTGATGCTATTGGTTGGTATCGTGATTGCTGTAGGTATGAAGTTTGTTGGTGCGTTAATCATGACATCGCTACTGATTATTCCTGCAGCAACGGCAAGGAGGTTCTCGAGCACACCTGAGCAGATGGCCTTCCTTGCATCAATTATTGGCTCTATCGCTGTATTCGGTGGATTAAGCTTGTCTTGGTTCTATGATACGCCCGCTGGCCCGTCTGTGGTTATCAGTGCTGCAGCAATGTTTATGCTATCTCAAATGGTTAGAAGCCGAGCTTAGCACTTAGCAGGACGATTTCTAATCTCGTATCCCGAGAACATAAAAAAGGCTTGGTCAGTGACCAAGCCTTTTTTATATCGTTCAGTTAACTTCTATCTCAATCGATAAAAGCCAGCTGATTACCAACCCGTGATTTCACGTAGGCCTTTACCGATGTCAGCAAGAGACTTAACAGTCTTAACGCCTGCTGCTTCTAGTGCTGCGAATTTATCTTCAGCAGTACCTTTACCGCCAGAGATGATTGCGCCTGCGTGGCCCATACGTTTGCCCGGAGGAGCAGTAACACCAGCGATGTAAGATACAACTGGCTTAGTTACGTTTGCTTTGATGAAATCAGCCGCTTCTTCTTCCGCAGTACCACCGATTTCACCAATCATTACGATTGCTTCAGTTTCTGGGTCTTCTTGGAAAAGTTTCAAGATATCAATGAAGTTTGAACCTGGGATAGGGTCACCACCGATACCAACACATGTAGACTGACCAAAGCCTTCATCTGTTGTTTGCTTAACTGCTTCGTATGTCAGAGTACCTGAACGAGATACGATACCTACTTTACCCTTCTTGTGGATGTGACCAGGCATGATACCAATCTTACACTCGTCTGGAGTGATAAGACCTGGACAGTTAGGACCGATCATGCGAACGCCAGTTTCTTCTAGCTTCACTTTAACGTCGATCATATCTGTTGTAGGGATACCTTCAGTGATCGTTACGATCAGTTCGATACCTGCATCAATCGCTTCTAGGATTGCATCTTTACAGAAAGGAGCTGGTACGTAGATAACTGTTGCTGTTGCGCCAGTTACTTCTACCGCTTCACGTACTGTGTTGAATACTGGAAGGCCTAGGTGAGTTTGACCACCTTTACCAGGTGAAACACCACCAACCATTTGCGTACCGTATGCGATAGCTTGGTCTGAGTGGAATGTACCTTGACCGCCAGTGAAACCCTGACAGATTACTTTAGTGTCTTTGTTAATTAATACAGACATTATTTAGCCTCCGCAGCAGCAACAACTTTCTGAGCAGCATCTGTTAGAGATTCAGCTGCAATGATATCAACATCAGAATTAGCAAGTACTTCGCGACCTAGGTCTGCGTTTGTACCTTCTAGACGAACAACTACAGGAACTGTTACGCCGACTTCTTTAACTGCACCGATAATACCTTCAGCGATCATGTCACAACGAACGATGCCACCGAAAATGTTTACGAGTACTGCTTTAACATTGTCATCAGAAAGGATGATCTTGAATGCTTCAGCTACACGTTCTTTTGTCGCGCCGCCGCCTACATCAAGGAAGTTTGCTGGCTTGCCGCCGTGTAGGTTTACGATATCCATCGTACCCATCGCAAGGCCTGCACCGTTAACCATACAGCCAACGTTACCATCTAGTGCTACGTAGTTCAGTTCCCACTGTGCTGCGTGTGCTTCGCGCTCATCTTCTTGAGATGGATCGTGCATTTCACGTAGTTTAGGCTGACGGTACATCGCGTTTGAGTCGATGTTGATCTTGCCGTCTAGACAAAGCAGGTTGCCTTCGCCAGTAATTACAAGCGGGTTGATTTCTAGTAGAGCTAGGTCGTACTGAGAGAACATTTTGCCAAGACCCATGAAGATCTTAACGAACTGTTTGATTTGATCGCCAACTAGACCAAGTTTGAACGCCAGTTCACGGCCTTGGTAAGCTTGAGGGCCTACTAGAGGATCGATCGCTGATTGGTGAATCAACTCTGGAGTTTCTTCAGCGATTTTCTCAATGTCCACACCGCCTTCAGTTGACGCCATGAATACAATTTTACGCGTTGCGCGGTCAACAACAGCACCTAGGTAAAGTTCGTTAGCAATGTTTGATGCTTCTTCAACTAGGATCTTAGTTACAGGCTGACCATTAGCGTCTGTTTGGTAAGTCACTAGGTTTTTACCTAGCCACTTTTGTGCAAACTCTTTAACGCCTTCTTTGGTGTCATGTAGCTCTACGCCGCCCGCTTTACCGCGGCCACCAGCGTGTACTTGACACTTAACGACTTTCTTGGCTGTACTGATACGACCTGCAGCTTCGAAAGCTTCTTGTGCAGTATCACATGCGAAACCTTCTGGTACAGGCAAACCGAATTCTGCAAACAGCTGTTTGGCTTGGTATTCATGCAAATTCATTTTGATATTCCGTTTATTTTCCCTTAAGGGATTATTATTTCCATAACGACACAGTTTCCTGTGTTACGTCTGTAGGGTCTTCTCAAAACAACTGCTGTCCATTTTCTAATGGCTTTACAGTTCAATTGAAGGCCAGACGTTGAGCAGCCTAGCCTTTGAAACTTTTTACGTCTAGCTAACGGGGTTAACTAGACGTTTTAGCGATACTAAACGTCTAATAGCAGACGTGCAGGATCTTCTAGAAGCTCTTTGATGGTCACTAGGAAGCCAACTGATTCACGGCCATCGATTAGACGGTGGTCGTAAGAAAGCGCTAGGTACATCATTGGTAGAATCTCTACCTTGCCATCAACAGCCATTGGACGGTCTTGGATTTTGTGCATACCCAAAATTGCCGCTTGAGGCGGGTTGATGATTGGCGTAGACATTAGAGAACCAAATACACCACCGTTTGTGATAGTGAAGTTGCCGCCCATCAGTTCATCAACCGTTAGCTTGCCGTCACGACCTTTGATTGCTAGCTCTTTGATGCCTTTTTCGATATCAGCGAAACCTAGTGTGTCACAGTCTTTGAGTACTGGAGTCACTAGACCACGTGGCGTAGATACCGCCATGCTGATGTCGAAGTAGTTGTGGTAAACGATATCTGTACCATCAATAGAAGCGTTCACTTCTGGGAAACGCTTCAGTGCTTCTGTTACTGCTTTCACGTAGAAAGACATGAAGCCAAGACGCGTATCGTGACGTTTCTCGAATTGGTCTTTGTACTGCTTACGAAGGTCCATGATTGGCTTCATGTTCACTTCGTTGAAAGTAGTCAGCATTGCTGTGCTGTTTTTCGCTTCTAGAAGACGGTTTGCAACTGTCTTACGCAGGCGAGTCATAGGCACGCGTTTTTGGCTGCGAGCCGCTGCTGGCGCTTCAACTGCTGGTGCAGATGCTGCTGCCGGAGCCGCTTTCGCTGCTGCTAGGTGTGCGTCGATGTCTTCACGAGTAATACGACCACCAACACCAGTGCCTTTAACGTCAGCTGGTTGTAGGTTGTGCTCAGCAAGCAGGCGACGAACAGCTGGGCTTAGTGCGTCGTTGTTCTCTTCTGTTAGCGCAGCTTTATGGCGCTTATCAGGAGATGCTTCTGTATCTTCAGTGGTGTCTTTCGTTGGTTCACCAGCGACAGCACCCGGCTTGATTTTAGCCAAAAGCTGCTTAGAAAGTACCGTAGCACCCTCTTCTTCGATGATAGCTTCCAGAACACCCGCTTCAGGAGCCGGTACTTCTAGAACTACTTTATCTGTTTCGATATCTACAATGACTTCATCACGTGCAACCGCTTCGCCCGGTTTTTTGTGCCAAGTAGCAACTGTTGCATCAGCCACAGATTCAGGTAAATCTGGAACCAGAATTTCAATTGTCATGTGCGTATTTTCCTTTTACTTCTAGTTCTTAAGTAGGGTCAAAGCGTCGTCAACTAACGCTTTTTGTTGTTTCAAGTGTACTGACATATAGCCAACAGCTGGTGATGCTGATGCAGGACGACCTGCGTATTGAATATCAGCACCTACTGGGATAGCAGCTCGGAAATTATGTTGGCTACTGTACCAAGCACCTTGGTTTTGTGGCTCTTCTTGACACCAAACGTAATCGACTACATTTGTGTACTGTGCGATGGCAGCTCTCACGTCCTCATAAGGGAACGGGTAAAGTTGCTCAATACGTACAATAGCGACATCGTCTTGCTCGTTCTTACGTCTTTGGTCAAGCAGGTCAAAGTAAACCTTACCTGAACAGAACACGACGCGTTTTACGTTCTCAGGAGCCAGATCATCAATTTCTGCGATAGCTGGTTGGAACGTGCCTTCTGCCAAATCTTCAAGAGAAGAAGTACACAGAGGGTGACGAAGCAATGACTTAGGTGACATTACAATCAGTGGACGACGCATTGGTCGAACAACCTGACGGCGAATCATGTGGTAAACCTGAGCTGGTGTTGAAGGAACAACAACCTGCATGTTTTGTTCAGCACATAACTGAAGGTAACGCTCAAGACGTGCAGAAGAGTGCTCTGGGCCTTGGCCTTCATAACCGTGAGGAAGCAGCATAGTTAGACCACATAGACGTGCCCACTTTTGCTCACCTGATGAAATGAATTGGTCGATAACAACTTGTGCACCGTTTGCGAAGTCACCAAATTGAGCTTCCCAAAGGGTTAGACCGCTTGGCTCTGCTGTCGCGTAACCATACTCAAATGCGAGTACCGCTTCTTCAGATAACACAGAGTCAAACACTTGGAATGGCCCTTGTTTATCATGAATGTTCGCAAGAGGAACATACGTGCTTGCATCTGATTGATTGTGCAGTACTGAGTGACGGTGGAAGAACGTACCACGACCTGAATCTTGGCCTGAGATACGAATACGCTTACCGTCGTCAACAAGTGTTGCGTATGCCAGAGTTTCAGCCATACCCCAATCGACTTGTTTCTCACCATTCACCATGGCAGTACGATCGTTGTACAGTTTATTTACTCGGCTTTGCAGCTTGTGGCTGTCCGGGTATTGACAAAGTTTGGTACCAAGCTCTTTCAGGCGCTCGATATCAATCTTGTTATCCCACTCGATGTTCCAGTCGTGACCTAGGTAAGGAGACCAGTCTACTGAGTGAAGTGCCATTGGACGCCACTCTTTAACCACAACTTCACCGTGATCAAGTGCATCACGATATTCGTTAACTAGCTGAGTTGCTGTATCAATACCAAACTCACCGCGCTCCATTAGCACGTCAGCGTAAAGCTTACGTGGTGTTGGGTGCTTCTTGATTTTTTGGTACATCAAAGGCTGTGTTGCATTCGGCTCATCGGCTTCATTGTGACCGTGGCGACGGTAACAAACCAAATCAATAACAACATCACGCTTAAACGTATTACGGTAATCCAATGCAAGACGCGCAACAAACGCAACCGCTTCTGGATCATCAGAGTTAACGTGGAAAATCGGAGCCTGAACCATCTTCGCGATATCGGTACAGTACATCGTAGAGCGTGTATCGCGAGGGTTAGACGTTGTAAAACCAACTTGGTTGTTTACAACGATACGAACCGTACCACCTACACAGAAACCACGAGCTTGAGACATGTTAAACGTCTCTTGTACTACACCCTGACCAGCGATAGCTGAGTCACCGTGGATAGTAATTGGAAGTACACGGCTACCATCATTATCACCAAGGCGATCTTGACGTGCACGTACTGAACCGATAACTACCGGGTTTACGATTTCTAAGTGAGATGGGTTAAATGCTAGTGCTAAGTGAACGTTGCCGCCTGGCGTTGCGAAGTCCGCAGAGAAGCCTTGGTGGTATTTCACATCACCAGTACCCCACGTGTCATCGTGCTTGCCCGCAAACTCGTCAAACAGGTCTTGTGGCTTTTTACCAAGCACGTTGACCAACATGTTTAGACGACCACGGTGAGCCATACCAACAACAACTTCACGCATGCCTTGTCCGCCAGCATGACGAATAATTTCTTTCGTCATTGGGATAAGAGCATCACCACCTTCCAACGAGAAGCGTTTTGCGCCTGGGAATTTCGCACCAAGATAGCGCTCAAGACCTTCAGCAGCAGTTAGCTCTTCTAGGAAAGCTTGCTTTTCTTCTTTGTTGAAAGAGGGTTGACCAGATACAGACTCTAAACGTTGTTGGATCCAACGCTTTTGCTCTGTATTTGTCATGTGCATGTATTCAGCACCAATAGAGCCACAATACGTTTGCTTTAGAGATTTGTAGAGATCTTTAAGCACCATCGTCTCTTGGCCAATGGCGTAAGAGCCGACGTTGAACGTCTCATTGAGGTCATCTTCGGTAAGAGTGTGGAAAGAAGGGTCCAGTTCATCAACTGTCGCTCTTTTCCATAAACCTAGGGGGTCTAGATTTGCTGCTTGATGCCCTCGGAATCGATAGGCATTAATAAGTTGCAGAACCTTTACTTGTTTCGCATCGACATCTGGATCACTAACTTGGACACTGTAATGCTTTGTTTCTTGAGCGAGTCGACGGAAGTATTCACGAACACGAGAGTGTGGTTGTTCCACTGTCTCTGAAGCTTGCACAGGCAGTTCTTCAAAAACACTTCTCCATTCGTCACTTACCGAATCTGGGTCACTTAGATACAGTTCATAGAGTTCTTCTACGTACGTTGCATTGGCGCCAGCCAAGTGTGAAGACTCGAGCCATGCCTTCATCACGCCGTTGTGCATATTTTCCCTTAACCAGTAGTTTTCACGTTTGCTGCGGTCTATGCCGAGCTATTAAAAGGCCGCCCCAAAACTTCTAGGGCGGCAATTTTTATATAACTTAAACCGAACGATTCACTAGCATGGTCTTGATGTGACCAATCGCTTTCGTCGGATTTAATCCCTTAGGACAAACACTTACACAATTCATGATGCCATGGCAACGAAAAACGCTAAATGCATCATCAAGATCGGACAAACGTTCGTCTGTCGCTGTATCTCGGCTATCAATTAGCCAACGGTACGCTGCAAGCAGGCCTGCTGGTCCGATGAATTTGTCAGGGTTCCACCAGAATGATGGGCATGACGTTGTACAACATGCACACATGATACATTCGTACAATCCATCTAAATGAGCACGCTCATCAGGGCTTTGTAAGTTTTCACGAGCCGGTGGCACATTGCCATCAGACACTAAGAATGGCTTCACTTTTTCGTAGTTATCGTAGAACTGTGTCATGTCTACAATCAGGTCACGAACAACGGGTAAGCCAGGCAGTGGGCGAATCACAATCTTGTCTTGGCCCGAAAGCGCAGACAATGGCGTGATACACGCTAGGCCATTTTTACCGTTCATGTTCAAACCATCCGAGCCACATACACCTTCACGGCATGAGCGACGGAATGAGATTGTTGGATCTTGCTCTTTCAACAGAATAAGCGCATCCAAAAGCATCATGTCTGAACCTTCATCCACTTCTAGAGTGTATTCCTTCATATAAGGTTTCTGGTCGACATCTGGATTGTAACGATATAAAGAGAAATTCAGTTTCATGGTCATATCTCCTTAGTACGTACGTGCTTTTGGTGGGAACGCTTCACGATGGATAGGTTCCATGTTTACACCACGCTTAGTCATGCTCTCTGACTCTGGGTTGTAAAGTGAGTGGCATAGCCATTGCTCATCATCACGGTCAGGGAAATCGAATCGAGCGTGTGCGCCACGGCTCTCTGTACGGAAATTTGCAGCAACAGCCGTTGCGAATGCCGTTTCCATCAAGTTTTCAAGCTCTAGACACTCGATACGTTGAGTGTTGAACTCTGTAGACTTATCAGATAGGTGTGCATTTTTCAGACGCTCGCGAATCGCTTTTAGCTCTTCTAGGCCTTCAGCCATTGCTTTGCCTTCACGGAATACTGAGAAGTTGTTCTGCATACATTGCTGAAGATCTTTACGGATTTGCGCTGGATCTTCGCCGTCTGTGCTGTTTTCCCAACGGTTGTAACGCTCTAGTGAACGCTCAATGTCAGCTTCAGTTGCAGGTTTCGCTTCGTCTTGCTTCTTCAGTGTCTCACCTAGGTGTAGACCTGTCGCACGACCAAATACCACTAAATCAAGCAGTGAGTTACCACCTAGACGGTTGGCACCATGTACTGATACTGATGCGATTTCACCACAAGCAAAGAGACCTTGGATTTCAACATCGTTGCCGTCTTCGGTTTGCTTAATAGCTTGACCAGAAACTTGTGTTGGAACACCACCCATCATGTAGTGACATGTAGGGATTACTGGGATTGGCTCTTTCACTGGATCAACGTGAGCAAAGGTACGAGAAAGTTCACATACACCAGGAAGACGAGATTCAAGTGTCTCTTTACCTAGATGATCAAGCTTAAGCTTGATGTGTGGACCCCAAGGGCCATCGCAACCGCGACCTTCACGAATTTCAACCATCATTGAACGAGCAACAACATCACGACCCGCTAAGTCTTTAGCGTTTGGTGCGTAACGTTCCATGAAGCGTTCGCCGTCTTTATTGAGAAGGTAACCACCTTCACCACGACAACCTTCCGTTACCAATACACCTGCACCAGCGATACCCGTCGGGTGGAACTGCCACATTTCGATGTCTTGCATAGGAACGCCAGCACGAATCGCCATACCAACACCGTCACCAGTGTTAATGTGTGCATTGGTTGTTGATGCGTAGATACGACCAGCACCACCAGTCGCAAGGATTGTTGCCTTCGCTTTGAAGTAGCAAACCTCGCCCGTTTCCATACAAAGCGCGGTAGTACCTAAAATTGCACCATCTTCGTTTTTAACAAGATCCAGTGCATACCACTCAGAGAAAACCGTCGTTTTGTGTTTAATGTTTTGTTGGTAAAGCGTATGAAGCAGTGCGTGACCAGTACGGTCGGCTGCAGCTGCGGTACGAGCCGCTTGCTCACCACCAAAGTTTTTAGATTGACCACCGAAAGGACGCTGGTAAATAGTACCGTTCTCAAAACGAGAGAAAGGCAGGCCCATTTTTTCGAGTTCGATTACCGACTCAGGACCGTTTTTACACATGTATTCGATAGCGTCTTGGTCACCGATGTAATCAGAACCTTTTACTGTGTCATACATATGTTGTTCCCAATGGTCTTCATGCGCGTTACCAAGAGCAACAGTGATGCCGCCTTGCGCTGAAACCGTATGAGAACGAGTAGGGAAAACTTTAGAAAGCAATGCACAAGAAAGGCCTTGCTCAGAAATTTGCAGTGCGGCACGCATACCTGCACCACCAGCGCCGATCACTACGGCATCAAACTCACGAACAGGAATAGTCACTTACGCACCCCACAAAATAAACAGACCAGAGAAGAAATATCCAAGAAGAACTGCAACAACACCGACTTGAAGACCAACACGCAGTTTTGCGCATTTGATGTAGTCAGTTAGTACTTGCCATAGGCCGATCCACGCGTGAACCAAAACAGAAGTAAGCGCTAACATGGTGAAGACTTTAGTGAAGGTTCCACCAAAGAATTGCGTCCAAGATGCGTAAGAGATATCACCAGAGAAAGCACAGAAGCTAACTAGGTAGATAGTGTAAAGCGTCATAATGATGGCAGTTGCACGAATCAATAGATAATCGTGGACACCATTACGACCAAAAGTAGAAACGTTGTTTACCATACTAAGATCCCCGCTAGTAGAGACAATACCGCTGTTGCTGCGAATGCAACCTTAGCGCTCTTAGCGCCAGATTCCAGCTCTTCAAAGTGACCAAGGTCCATAAGAAGGTGACGAATACCACCAGCAATGTGGTAAGCCAAAGCGGTTAAAATGCCCCACAGAATAAACTTCACGAAGAAACCATCGACAATGTCGCTAGCTTCGGCAAAGCCTACTGGGGATGAGAGGGAAATGGATAGTAACCAAAGCAGAATTCCAATCGCGACAAAAGTTATCACCCCAGACACACGGTGTAGGATGGAAGCTATTGCTGTGATTGGAAAGTGGATGGTCTGTAAATCTAAATTAACAGGTCTTGTCTTTCTTTCTTTCACGGGCTTGCTCACTCAGCTCCATTGAGCATTATGGTCATTAAATAACCTTATGATATTGTTATGGACAAAATTTGATTGTAAACCTTCAAAATTTAACATTAACTTAACAAATAACTGAAGTTGAGCCTTAGATAATTGTAAAATAATTGTTAACTGCTCGATTAAGAAAGACACCTCACATTTCTTCTTAGCCTTGCATTTATAAGGTTTTAACCAAACTTTTCAGCGTCACTATACGACTGGCAACATTCTAATACAATTGATGTAACAAATAATGCTACACAGACCAGATTTTTAACGAATTTAATGTAAAAAACACTAACAAGTGCACACAAAGCTTCAGAAAAATTGACTTTCCCACGTAAGACCAGTAAAAAAATGGCACATAAACATCCTGGACGGATTAAATAATAAACAAAGGAGATTGTTATGGCGGATAAGAAAGCTACCCTTCACATTGAAGGTCAAGCGCCAATCGAGCTGCCGATTACAGAAGGTGTACTTGGTACTCCAGTGATCGATGTTCGTACACTAGGTTCTAATGGTTTTTTCACTTTTGACCCTGGTTTTCTTGCCACTGCATCCTGTGAGTCTCAAATCACTTTTATTGACGGTGGAAAAGGCATTCTTTTACATCGTGGTTATCCAATCGACCAACTTGCCAATAACGCTGATTACTTAGAAGTATGTTACATACTTCTTTACGGTGAAGCCCCATCTCGAGCTGAGTACGAAAAGTTCAAGACTACCGTGACACGTCACACTATGGTGCACGAGCAAATCGCTAGTTTCTTCCACGGCTTCCGTCGTGACGCTCACCCTATGGCTGTAATGTGTGGTGTTGTAGGCGCTCTAGCGGCGTTCTACCACGACTCACTTGATGTCAACAACGATACACACCGTGAAATTGCGGCATACCGCCTGATTTCAAAAATGCCAACACTGGCTGCAATGTGTTACAAATATTCAATCGGTCAGCCGTTTATCTACCCACGTAACGACCTAGGCTACGCAGAAAACTTCTTACACATGATGTTTGCAAACCCATGTGAAGAGTATGAAGTGAACCCTATCGTTGCTCGTGCAATGGATAAGATTTTCACTCTACATGCTGACCACGAACAGAACGCTTCTACGTCTACAGTGCGTCTTGCTGGTTCATCTGGTGCTAACCCGTTTGCGTGTATCGCAGCAGGTATCGCATCACTTTGGGGCCCAGCTCACGGCGGTGCAAACGAAGCTTGTCTGCGCATGCTTGAAGAGATCGGTAGCGTAGATAACATTGAAGAATACGTTGCGAAAGCAAAAGACAAAGATGACCCATTCCGTTTGATGGGCTTCGGTCACCGTGTTTACAAGAACTACGACCCACGTGCAACAGTAATGCGCGAAGCGTGTCACGAAGTGCTTAAAGAGCTAAACATCCAAGATCCACTACTAGACGTAGCGATGGAACTTGAGCGTATCGCTCTTTCTGATGAGTACTTTGTTTCTAAGAAGCTATACCCGAACGTAGATTTCTACTCAGGTATCATTCTGAAAGCAATCGGTATTCCAGTATCTATGTTTACAGTAATCTTCGCGATGTCTCGTACCATCGGTTGGATTGCTCACTGGAACGAAATGCACAGCGATCCGACGAACCGTATCGGTCGTCCTCGTCAGCTATATACTGGTGAAGAACAACGTGACTTTAAAGCACTTCACGAACGTGAATAGTTGCTATAAATCATAATGTTAAAAGGGGTTGATGTGAGAACATCAACCCCTTTTCTTTTGTACGCTCTCAACCCCGTCATCCTCAAGAATGCGAAGTGAACGAATAAAATAATATCGTCATCCCCAAGAACGAGGGACGAATGAGTTGGGGATCTCCTTAAGCGAGCAGATAAACTATACAGGTTACCTGCTCAATTCTAGAGAACGACGCATACACTCGACTCGTACCCCTTATCTCGCATCTGCTCTTAAACTGGGTTATCGATATCAATAAACTCAACATCCAAGCCATGTTCTTCCGCTAACCATTCACCTAACGCTTTTACACCGTATCGCTCAGTCGCGTGGTGGCCAGCAGCAAAATAATGAATGTCTTGCTCGCGTGCTGAGTAAGTAGTGCGCTCAGAAATTTCACCAGAAATAAAAGCATCAATGCCTTGAGAAGCCGCTAGCTCAATGTAGTCTTGACCACCACCAGTACACCAACCGACGGTCGTTATCATTTTGTCTTGGTTTTCTGGAGCGATATGCAGTGGTTTACGATTTAGAGCTTGATCGATTTTTTCTGCGAATTCAGTACCTGTCATTGGTGTTTTTAATCTACCAAACATAGCAACCGATTGTGGGTGCCCTTCCAAGCCACCTTCTACTTCAATATCAAGCAGTTCAGCGAGTTTGGCGTTGTTACCAAGTTCAGGGTGGATATCGAGAGGTAAGTGATAACCCAAAAGGTTAATGTCATTCTTTATCAGAGTGCGAATGCGTTTGCCCTTCATGCCACGAATTGCCTCTGACTCACCTTTCCAAAAGAAACCGTGATGAACCAACAAAGCGTCAGCCTCTAGCTCAACCGCTTTATTAATCAAAGCTTGCGAAGCTGTTACACCAGTAACGATTCGCTTCACTTCTGTCGCGCCTTCAACTTGAAGACCATTAGGACAGTAATCTTTAATCTGCTGTGGCTGCAGTTTTTCGTTAAGTAGCTTTTCTAATTGTAAGTTAATCATTTTTCTTTCCAGCTTACCTTTATAATAACGTCGTTATATCAATTTACGGGTAGAATGTCGAAAGCCCCACGATGAGTTTATGAGGAAGAGATGACAGCACTGCAACGTTTTTACCAATGGGTCATCGACTCACCGCCATTACTAGAAATCAAGCCACCGGTTTCGGATCTCAGTGCATTCTCTAGCAACCATGCCATCGACTCATCACATACTTATGAGGGTAATCCTAGATTAGGTTTCCTCTACCAATATCTATGCGAGCAAGTGATCGCTGCCTCACCGAATTACTCGATAAAGCACGACGAGATTCAGATCAATGTGGAAGGCAGAACTCTCGGTGCAATCGACTTTATTCTTAAAGAAGAGAGCAGCCAAAAGCTGGAACATTGGGAAGTGGCGATTAAGTTTTATCTGCTCCACGAACAAACATGGTTTGGACCCAACTCTCACGACCAATTGGATAAGAAACTCGACAGGATGCTCAGCCACCAACTCGAAATGTCCTCTTCTGCCGCCTTTGTTGAGCAATATCCAGAAATCGATGTCGACTCAAAACACTTACTGATGCAAGGTCGTCTATATACCAACCCTTTCTTAGAGCAAAACATACCGACAAAATGCTTGGGCTATGACATTAACCCAAGCCAAGTAAACGGCTTTTGGTGCTATCAAGATCAGGCTCATTTAATCAGTGAACCACTGTATCCACTCACCAAAGAGCAATGGGCAGCAGGGACGGATGATTTCAGCAGTCAGCCGATCACCGAGTTCGGTGATCGCTTCGTCCATGGGCAAACAAAGTCGGGGCAATTCTGGTTTGTGATGCCACAAAGTTGGCCACACGGTTAGTCGTCTGAGCTAACTCAGTTACCTTTTCCCGCTTATACGTAACTAACACAAACAAAAAGGGTTGATGCTTTCACATCAACCCTTCTTCTATTTACTTAGCAACTCTAGTAATCGAGATTCGATTATAGGCCAGCGGCTGCAAATACTTGGTTAACAATCTCTTGAGCTTCTGCTTCGATTGCTTTCAGGTGCTCTTCACCCTTAAAGCTTTCACAGTAGATCTTGTAGATGTCTTCAGTGCCTGATGGACGCGCAGCAAACCAGCCGTTCTCAGTTGTCACTTTCAAGCCACCAATCGCAGCACCGTTACCTGGAGCGTGTGTTAAGCGTGCAGTAATTGCATCACCAGCCAACGTCTCAGCAGAAACCATCTCTGGAGATAGTTTCTTCAGCACGTCTTTCTGTGCACCATTTGCTACCGCTTGAATACGGTTGTACTTAGATTCACCGTGTTTAGCGGCAAGTTCTTCGTAGTATTCTTGTGGGTTCTTACCTGTCACTGCTGTGATCTCAGCCGCAAGCAAGCAAAGAATCAGGCCGTCTTTATCTGTTGACCAAGGCGTACCGTCTTTACGTAGGAAAGAAGCACCTGCGCTCTCTTCGCCACCAAAACCAAACTGGCCGTTGTATAAGCCATCAACGAACCATTTGAAACCAACTGGCACTTCACAAAGTTCGCGACCTAAGTCAGAAACTACGCGATCGATTAATGCACTTGATACTAGTGTCTTACCAACAGCAACGTCTTTACCCCAACCTTCACGGTTACGGTATAGGTAATCAATACAAACCGCTAAGAAGTGGTTTGGATTCATCAAACCTTTAGGTGTCACGATACCGTGGCGATCGTAATCTGGGTCGTTACCAAATGCTAGAGCGTACTCGTCTTTAAGCGCCAGTAAGCCTGCCATTGCGTATGGAGAAGAACAGTCCATACGAACTACGCCATCTTTATCTAGAGACATGAATTGGAATGAAGGGTCAACCGCTTCACTTACCAGAGTAAGATCTAGATTGTACGCTTTACCAATTTGACGCCAGTAATCAATACCGCTGCCACCCAGTGGATCAACACCAATCTTGATGTTTGCTTTCTGGATCGCTTCCATATCCACGACGTTAACCAAATCAGCGACGTATGGCGCGACTAGGTCAACTTCTTTTACTAGCTCAGACTGTTTAGCCTGTGCGATAGGCGTACGCTTAACACCTTGCATTTGCTCAGCAATGATCACGTTCGCACGGTCTTCAATCGCTTGAGTCAGTTCAGCTTCAGCTGGGCCACCGTGTGTCGGGTTGTATTTAATACCGCCGTCTTGAGGTGGGTTATGTGAAGGCGTGATAACAATGCCGTCGGCTTTTTTGTCATTCACTAGGTTGTGCGTAAGAATCGCGTGCGAGATACCAGGTGTTGGAGTAAAGCCGTTGTTTTCTTGAATAATAACTTCAACACCGTTCGCTACAAGCACTTCGATAACCGTAGAGAACGCAGGCTCAGATAGAGCGTGAGTATCTTTACCTAAGAAAAGAGGGCCAGTTGTACCTTGCTCGGCACGAACTTCAGCAACCGCTTGTGCAATTGCTAGAATGTGGTTTTCGTTAAATGTTGATTTGTCTGCTGTACCGCGGTGACCTGAAGTACCGAAAAGTACTTTATGATCTGGGTTCGTAGCATCCGGTTGCTGTAAGAAATAGTTAGCAACTAAAGCCGGGATATTATGAAGATCTTCCTGCTGAGCTTTCTGCCCAGCACGAGGGTGCATAGCCATTTTTCGACATCCTTATATATAAAATTTTAAAACAAAAAAACCTCATAATATCTTCTTATCCATGGATATTATGAGGTTTAAATCAGATTTCGTTAAATTGAACCTGTTACTTTTTCTATCAATTCTGCTTGGAAATTCATGCGGCTCATAAGCTGCTCAACCATCTGTCTTTTTCGGCTTGTATTGTTATTAGTAATAACCCAAAAAGGACTTTGTGGAATAGCTTTAGGCTTAGTCGTGTTGCCGTTTGCTAGCAACGTCGCTTCGTTATCTGCAAAGTAAACGCGCTTACGGCCTTTTACTTGAGTTGCTTCTGAAAAGCTTAAAGGGTCGATTTTATGCAGTGTTGATAACACAAGCATGAAACGATCAATGGCTTTCTTTAGTGATGCAAACTCATCTGATATTAGTAGTGAGCGCATTTCTTTAACGCCATCGAACTTCTCTGGAGTAAAGCCTACCTCTTTGCTAACAACGATACCTTTTGGCTCAACGATCTCTTCGATCGGAGCCATGCCTTGGCTATCAACCTGTAACAAGCGGCGCAGAATATCTGAAGCGCTTTCGCCAATACGTTCTGTCTGACCCGCAATAAAACGGTATAGGTCCTCATCAACCTCAATTGTTTTCATTCGCTTTTCACAATCTCAATGTTTAAACTCTGGGGGATTATAGCGAGATCCGCGCGGATACTCTACGTCAAACCCACCATGAATAAGATAAAAATGTCAGTACAGCTCAACTATAAAATTGAAGGTGAGGGTCACACCATTGTTTTGATCCATGGATTATTCGGTAATCTGGACAACCTTGGCTTGCTCGCTAGGGATCTAAAAGCCGATCATCAGGTACTTAGTATCGATCTCCGCAACCACGGTCAATCCTTCCATAGTGACACTCATAACTATCAAGCGATGGCACAAGACGTGGCTCAACTGCTGCATGATCTTAAGTCAGAAGACGTCACTGTGATTGGTCACTCGATGGGTGGCAAAGTAGCGATGGCACTGACACAACATCTTGCGCTGCATAAATTGATTGTCTTGGATATGGCTCCGGTCGCGTACACTCAGAGTCGCCACGACAACGTATTCGCAGGCCTGCAAGCCGTGATAGAAGAAGAGCCGACTTCACGCTCAGATGCACTCAAGGTTCTCGCAAAACATATCGAGATCGATGGCGTTCGCCAGTTTTTAACCAAATCTTTGTTCAAAACAGAGCAAGGCATCATGGAATGGCGCTTCAATGTTGCTTCGTTATTGAGCAACTACCCACATATTATTGGTTGGGAACCGATCGAGAAAACCTCGGTCAAAACCTTGCTCATTAAAGGTGGGGATTCAGATTACCTCACCGCAGAACATCAAGCAGCCGTTCAGCAGCAATTTTCTAACGCAAAAGCGCATGTCATTGCCAACACAGGTCACTGGCTGCATGCTGAAAAACCAGCAGAAGTACTTAGAGCAATTAGAAAATTCATCGCTTAACTGCGCTTTTTCGTGCAGATAAATGAGAGCTGTGTAATTACTGCAGATTAACTTTATCTCACAACAGTGATATAGTGCGCCCAAGCAAAATTGGTATATAAGGTTCCCATGCTTTACGACTACATGAACATCATCGAATCTGTTGGTTTAGATCTCCTGTTTGCCGCGATTTTCTTTTTAATCGGTATGGCAATTAAGGACGTTCTCAAGCAGGGAAATGTTCCTCCATTTGGTCGTCGCATCGTATGGTTAGTACTTTTCCTTGGCTGTGCGGGTTTTATCGCCAAAGGGATAATCCAACTAAGCTGGGAAGGAACTGGGATCTAACGATTCTCTTCCGAACTTTATTACACCGACAACAGACAAAATGAAAGGTAATGATTCTATGGCAAGTGTAGGTCTCTTCTTTGGTAGCGATACAGGTAACACTGAAGCTGTTGCTAAGATGATTCAAAAGCAATTGAGCAAACAGCTCGTTCACGTTCAAGACATTGCAAAAAGCAGCAAAGAAGATATCGATAACTTCGATCTACTGCTGCTTGGTATCCCTACGTGGTACTACGGCGAAGCACAATGTGATTGGGATGACTTTTTCCCAGAGCTAGAAGCTATTGATTTCTCAACTAAGCTTGTTGCTATCTTTGGTTGTGGCGACCAAGAAGATTACGCAGAATACTTCTGTGATGCTATGGGTACTATCCGTGACATCGTTGAAGCGAAAGGCGGTACTATCCTAGGTCACACATCAACTGAAGGCTACGAATTCGAAGCATCGAAAGGTTTAGTTGAAGGCGATGACAGCCAATTCGTTGGTCTATGTATCGATGAAGACCGTCAACCTGAGCTAACTGATGAGCGCGTATCTAACTGGGTTAAACAAATCCACGAAGAGATGTGCCTAGCAGAGCTAGAAGACTAATTCTCTAGTGGTTGTTAATTGTTACAGTTAATAACCATTATGTAGATATGAAAAAACCTCCTTATAGGAGGTTTTTTGCTATTTAAAATCTATTAATTAGCACTCAGCCTCTAATGCTTCATCATCATCTCTAAATTGCGGCTTCTTTCTTACATAGAGGGTGCGTTGAATTTCTGAAACCACATTACCCTGCTTATCTTTCACGTGAATAATAAATTCGGGGAAGCACTTTTCACCGAGTTGCGTCTGACGATAGATATCGTCAAGCTGCCCTTGCCTTATCTCAAAATCTGCATACAAGTCCGATTGCCCCGGCTTGATGAAGTTAATGCTCGCTTCTTTATCCCAAACATAATATCGTTCACCTAAAATTCCCATTAACATCAATGAGTAAACGGGATCGGTAAGAGAAAAGATACTGCCGCCATATTGAGTACGATTGGCGTTCTTATTCCACCAGCGTAGCTTAAGTACTGTCTTAACAACCCTAAAGTCAGTGCTAATGTGGGCTATTCGAATACCCGCTCCCCAAAAGGGAGGCCAAATATTAAGAGCAAATTTTACAATGTTGGGTTTATATATTTTTGCGAGTTGCTTATTCATAACAACATTCCATGTTCATATCAGAAACACCGTCACCTTGACTGGTCGTACCTCCACTATAAGTGAGATACTTCCAATTTACAAAACAGATTGTGATGTCAGTAAGTAACCCTTTGAAGTTCGTGGTTTATTGTTATGCCTGACTAAACTATAATGGTATTAATATTGAATTCTGTTAATTGCTGCAGATCATCAACAGGAAAGTATATGTCAGACAATAATCAAGCGCTAAAAGATGCAGGTCTTAAAGTGACCCTTCCACGGCTCAAAATTTTAGAAGTATTACAACAGCCAGACTGCCAACATATTAGTGCTGAAGATTTATATAAGAAGCTGATCGACCTAGGTGAAGAAATCGGTCTTGCAACCGTTTATCGAGTACTTAACCAATTCGATGACGCTGGCATTGTAACTCGTCACCACTTCGAAGGCGGCAAGTCTGTATTTGAACTTTCTACACAGCACCACCACGACCACCTTGTATGTTTAGATTGTGGCGAAGTGATCGAATTCTCTGATGACATGATCGAAGAAAGACAGAAAGAGATTGCTCAGCGTTACAACGTGCAACTAACAAACCACAGTTTGTACTTGTACGGCAAAAGCATTAACGGAGATTGCAAAGGCAATCCAGACGCGCATAAAGCGAAGTAGTAATACAGAACGCTGGCTTAGGCCGGCGTTTTTTATATGGTCACTACATAAGACGATTAATCGCAACTTATTCTATAATTGACGACTTTATTCAGATACAAAAAACCGGCTCTAAGCCGGTTTTTTATTAGGGTGCTTATCGAAAGCGAATCACTTTAGCGATTAAGCTTCAGTTTTACCCCATGTGTCACGTAGACCAACCGTGCGGTTGAAGACTAGTGCATCTGCTTTAGAGTCTTTCGAATCCACACAGAAGTAACCTGTACGTTCAAACTGGTACGCTTGCTCTGCCACACCTTCTGCTAAGCTAGGTTCAACAAAACCATTTAGCGTAACAAGTGATTCAGGGTTTAGCGTTGCAGCGAAGTCATCAGCAGCGGCTGGGTTTGGCACTGTGAATAGACGATCGTACAAACGAATCTCAGCAGGCAGTGCTTTATCAGCAGATACCCAGTGGATAACGCCTTTCACTTTGCGGCCATCTGCAGGGTTCTTACCCAATGTTTCATTGTCGTAAGAACAGAAGATAGTCGTAATGTTGCCTTCTGCATCTTTTTCGATACGTTCAGCTTTGATCACGTAAGCACCACGCAGGCGAACTTCTTTACCTAGAACCAAACGCTTGTACTTTTTGTTTGCTTCTTCACGGAAGTCATCACGCTCAATCCAAACTTCACGTGTAAATGGTACTTCACGAGTGCCCATTTCTGGCTTGTTTGGGTGATTTGCAACCGTTAACGTTTCTACTGTATCTGCTTCGTAGTTTTCGATAACGATCTTAACTGGATCCAGAACAGCCATTGCACGAGGTGCATTTTCGTTCAGATCATCACGGATGCAAGATTCAAGTGAACCGAACTCAATCATGTTCTCTTGCTTAGTTACACCAATACGCTTACAGAATTCACGAATCGAGCTTGAAGTAAAACCACGACGACGTAGGCCAGAAATAGTAGGCATGCGTGGGTCATCCCAACCTTGAACTAGGTTTTCAACCACAAGTTGGTTCAGCTTACGCTTAGACATCACTGTATATTCAAGATTCAGGCGGCTAAACTCGTACTGACGAGGTTGGCAGTCAATCGTGATGTTATCTAGAACCCAATCGTACAAACGACGGTTATCTTGGAATTCAAGCGTACAGATAGAGTGCGTAATACCTTCCAGCGCATCAGAGATACAGTGAGTAAAGTCGTACATTGGGTAAATGCACCACTTGTCAGCCGTTTGATGGTGGTGAGCAAAACGAACACGGTAGATAACAGGATCGCGCATAACCATGAACGAAGAGCTCATGTCGATCTTAGCACGTAGACACGCTTTACCTTCTTCAAAGCCACCGTCACGCATTTTTTCAAACAACGCTAGGTTCTCTTCAGGGCTGCGGTCACGGTGTGGGCTCGCTTTACCAGGCTCTTTTAGCGTGCCACGGTACTCACGGATTTGATCAGGACTTAGCTCGTCAACATACGCTAAGCCTTTATTAATTAATTCCACAGCATAAGCGTAAAGCGTATCGAAGTAGTTTGATGAGTAACAAATATCACCAGACCATTCGAAGCCTAACCAGCTTACATCATTCTTAATTGACTCAACGTATTCAACGTCTTCTTTTTCAGGGTTTGTATCATCGAAACGAAGATTACATTGTCCCTGGTAGTCCTGAGCAATACCAAAGTTCAAGCAAATAGATTTAGCGTGACCAATGTGCAGGTAGCCATTTGGCTCCGGCGGGAAACGAGTATGCACGCTACTGTGTGTACCATCCGCTAAATCTTTATCAATAATTTGGCGAATGAAATTCGATGGACGAGCCTCAGCTTCACTCATCTATAGCACCTCTATGTATTTAGTATTGTCAGAGAAAGTTATCTTTCGTCCCCAAGAAAACGGTCGCTTATAGCGCCAGTCAAAGATAGAAAGATCATTGTTGCTAATCATCCACAATTCTTAGCCTTTGCACAATAAGAACCGTCCGTTAATTGCGATTATTTCTGCTATTCGATGAAGAATAGAACGAACCGTGTTCGCTGGTCTTAAACTGCAGGCACAAAAAAGCCTCCCGTGTGGGAGGCTTTCAATTTGACACTTACTTAAGAGTAACTTTACGTCTTAATTAAGTACTTCCCTTACTGTGGAAGTTTTACATCAGATAGGTCTTCGCCTGCACCAATAGCTTTCATTTCGCCAGCTACGATTTCAGCTAGTGGGCCTAGGATAACCTGTAGGTTGTTTTCACCTAGTTTAACCACACCTTTAGCACCAAGTTTCTTAAGAACAACTTCATCTGCAACAGAGCGGTCTTTAAGAGTTAGACGTAGACGAGTGATACAAGCGTCGATTGAAGTTAGGTTGTCGTGACCACCTAGAGCTTTCAGGTATTGACGTGCAAGGTCGCCCTTTGGTGCTTCGCCAGCAGGAGCTGCAACAGCTTCGTCATCATCTTCACGACCTGGCGATTTCAAGTTGAAAGCGCGGATTGCGAAAGAGAAAGTGAAGAAGTATAGAGCACCGAAGCCAAGACCGATTAGTAGTAGTACGAATGGTTTAGTTGCTAGACCCCAGTTCAATACGAAGTCGATAAGACCAGCAGAGAAACCGAAACCGTGCAGAGTACCAAACATGTTAGCAACTACTAGAGACAAACCTGTAAATACAGCGTGCATTGCGTATAGAGCAGGAGCTAGGAATACGAACATGAATTCTAGCGGCTCTGTGATACCTGTTAGGAATGAACAGAATGCAACTGAGAATAGTGCGCCACCAACTTGGCTACGTTTTTCAGCAGGAGCAGCTAGGTACATTGCAAGTGCAGCACCTGGTAGACCGAACATCATTACTGGGAAGAAACCGTTCATGAATACGCCAGCGCCTTTATCGCCGCCGAAGAAACGGTGTAGGTCGCCAGATTTAACTGTTTCAGTTACTTCTTTAACAGTTGCAACAATTTCTGGGTTAACTGAGTTAGCAAATTCAAATGTGTACTCTTGACCAACAACTAAAGTTTTAGCTAGTGCAGGGTCAACACAAAGTTGAGAGAAGCCTTCTGCAGCAACTACGATCTCTTGACAAGAGCCCATACCGAACCAGAAGTACGAGTTCAGTACATGGTGTAGACCTACTGGGATAAGTGCACGGTTAAGAGTACCGTAAACAAATTGACCGATAGCGCCAGACGTTGAAACTGCGTGAGCAAGTGCATCTAGACCAGATTGAACAGCAGGCCATACAACACCAAAGATTGCGCCAGCAACTAGAGCAAATAGACCAGCCATAATAGGAACTAGACGTTTGCCAGAGAAGAATGCTAGCCACTCTGGAAGACGAGTCGCGTGGAATGCATTGTAAGAGTGACCTGCGATGATACCTGCAAAGATACCGCCGAAGAATGACATATTTACACTAGCATCGATGTTTGTTGCGGTTGCTGTCAGAACAAAGTAAGCAACTGCACCAGCAAGACCTGCTGCGCCGTTACCGTCTTTAGAAAGACCAATAGCTATACCCAAACCAAACAATAATGGTAGTTGACTGAAGATTGCGTTACCAGCAGATGCCATGAATGCGATATCGAGTAAGTCTGGTTGACCCAGACGTAGCAGCAATGCCGCAATCGGAAGCGTTGCGATTGGTAGCATTAACGCCTTACCAAGCTTCTGCGCATATCCTAGAATATTCACCAGTTGTTTCCCCCTATAGGATTTTTTAGAATTCGTTTGAGAAACTTATTTTAGTCGCTCAATTTAGTCCTATTCAGTGTATTCAATTAATTTTGCTCCGCAAATTAAAACCTTACCATTTGTGATCCTAATCACCAGTTTTTACCAAATCCAGAGGTTTTTGCTAGCGAGATCATAAAACTTATTTTATCATTCAAAAAAATGAACATTTATGGATAAAATCCAAATCTAATCATTAGGCAAAAAGATGGTTACTCCGGGCTTATAGAGCACCGTGAATAATCATTATTGATGGACCTTAATGTATAATAAAAATCAATTGTTCATATGTTTTTCAACAACTTAAATCGCTTCTCATTTTGAAGCCGTTTGCCCATAAAAGATAAATCGTTACGTAAATGATGCTCGCAAACTAAGTCCGCATTTAGGTAACGAACGAATTTAAAAGATCTCACGAAATAAGGATTAGCTGACTATGTACGCGCTAAGTAACTGTAAAATTTACACTGGTAGTGATGTTCTAACCGATCATGCTGTTGTAATCGAAAACGAACTGATCAAAAAAGTCTGTCCTATCTCTGAATTGCCAGAAGGAATCGAGCTTCGCGACCTAGACGGTGCAAACCTAAGCCCAGGTTTCATTGACCTACAACTGAATGGTTGTGGCGGTGTAATGCTTAACGATGAGATCACTGCAGAAACCATGCAGATCATGCACAAAGCAAACCTGAAATCTGGCTGTACTAGCTTCCTACCAACGCTTATCACCTCTTCAGACGAAGATATGCGTGCGGTTATTACGGCAGCTCGTGAATACCATAACCAGTACCAAAACCAATCTTTAGGTCTGCACCTTGAAGGCCCTTACCTAAACGTTGCGAAAAAAGGCATCCATAGCGTCGATCACATTCGTAAATCTGACAACGAAATGATTGAGCTTATCTGTGAGAACCGTGACCTTGTTGCAAAAGTAACATTGGCTCCAGAGCTTAACGACCCTGAACACATCGAACGCCTGCACAAAGCTGGCGTTGTCGTTTCTATCGGCCACACCAACGCAACTTACGCAGAAGCGCGTCAAGGTTTCGAATCTGGTATCACGTTCGCCACTCACCTGTTCAATGCAATGACGCCGATGGTTGGTCGTGAGCCTGGCGTTGTTGGCGCGATTTACGATACTCCTGAGGTTTACGCTGGCATTATTGCCGACGGCTTCCACGTTGATTACGCAAACATCAGAATTGCGCATAAAATCAAGGGAGAAAAGTTGGTATTAGTGACGGATGCCACAGCTCCTGCAGGTGCTGACATGGAATACTTTATTTTTGTCGGTAAGAAAGTATATTACCGTGATGGTAAGTGTGTTGATGAAAACGGCACACTGGGCGGCTCAGCTCTGACTATGATTGAAGCAGTTCAGAATACAGTTGAGCACGCTGGTATCGCTTTAGACGAAGCTCTTCGCATGGCTACGCTATACCCAGCTACGGCTATCGGTGTAGAAAGCAAGCTAGGTCGAATCAAAAAAGGCATGGTTGCAAACCTAGCTGTATTTGACCGAGACTTTAACGTTAAAGCGACTGTTGTTAACGGACAATACGAGCACAATTAAGTATGAATGGCGGACAAATAGGTAACGTAGACTTAGTTAAACAACTAAACAGTGCGGCGGTATACCGACTTATAGACCAACAGGGGCCTATCAGTCGTATACAAGTGGCTGATGTAAGCCAACTCGCACCGGCAAGTGTTACAAAAATTACCCGCCAACTTTTAGAGCGCGGCCTAATTAAAGAGGTTGCGCAGCAAGCGTCTACTGGCGGTAGACGCGCTATCTCCCTAACCACAGAAGTAGAGCCTTTTCATTCTGTTGCTGTGCGTTTGGGTCGAGACTACATTCAAATAAGCCTGCATGACCTTGGTGGTCGTGAATTGGCTTTCCAACAGCAAGACCTGAATTATTCAGACCAATCAGACCTTACCCAAGGCTTGGTCAATAACCTCAAAGCTTTCATTGCTGAGCATCAACCAAAGATCGATCAACTGATTGCTATTGGTGTCACGCTTCCAGGCTTGGTTAACCCAACGACCGGTGTTGTTGAGTACATGCCGAATACCGACATCGATAACCTCGCATTAAGCGACATTATTCGCGATACATTCCATGTTGCTTGTTTTGTTGGTAACGATGTTCGTGGAATGGCGCTTGCTGAGCACTACTTCGGTGCAAGTAAAGATAGCCAAGATTCTATTTTGGTCAGTGTTCACCGTGGTACAGGTGCAGGTATTATCGTTAATGGTCAGGTTTTCCTAGGTCATAACCGTAATGTGGGTGAAATTGGTCATATCCAAATTGATCCGCTAGGCGAGCAATGCCAATGTGGTAACTTCGGCTGTCTTGAAACAGTAGCGGCAAACCCAGCTATCGTTGAACGCGTGCAGAAGCTGATTAAACAAGGCTATGAGTCTTCTTTAACAGAGCTTGAGCATATTACGATTCAAGACGTTTGTGACCACGCGATTAATGGTGATGAGCTAGCCAAGCAAAGCTTAGTTCGAGTAGGAAACCAGTTAGGTAAGGCTATCGCGATGACGATTAACTTATTTAACCCTCAAAAAGTTATCATTGCTGGTGATATTACCAAGGCACAAGAGATTGTTTTTCCTGCAATTAAGCGCAATGTAGAGAATCAGTCGTTAACGACTTTCCATAGCGGCCTGCCTATTGTAGCATCACAGATCGATAAACATCCTACGATGGGAGCTTTTGCTATGATTAAGCGCGCCATGCTTAACGGCGTGTTACTGCAGAAGCTTCTCGAAGACTAGAGAAAACAATTCTGATTTTCCGCGGGCCGTGTTTGTATAAACACGGCCCGTTTTTTTAAGCTAGGGAACTACAACAACAAGTTATGGAACTTATATTAATATCCACTGCGTTTATCGCAGGATTTATTGCTTTAAAGTGTCACCTTCCCCCATTAGTTGGTTTTTTGGTTGCAGGCTTTGGGCTTTTTGCCTTTGGCTTTGAAACCAATGACACCATCATTACTTTAGCTGACCTTGGTGTCACGCTGCTTCTATTTACTATCGGCTTAAAGCTCGATATCAAAACCCTACTCTCTAAAGAGATCTGGGCTGGCGCGACAATCCACAACCTTTTGTCCACTCTGTTTTTCGCCGTCGCCCTGTTTGGCTTTAAGTTCTTAGGTATTTCATCGCTAGCTGCCATGTCGGTAGAACAGATCGTTCTGCTCGGTTTTGCTCTTTCATTCTCTAGTACTGTATTTGCGGTTAAGACTCTGCAAGAGAAAGGCGAAATGAATGCGACCTACGGAACGTTAGCGATTGGTATCTTGGTCATGCAGGATATCTTCGCCGTAGTATTCTTAACGGCTTCTACGGGCAAAATACCTGAGTGGTATGCAATTGCTCTGTTTGCCCTACCCTTATTACGCCCACTGTTCTACAAAGTGCTCAATTGGGTTGGTCACGGTGAGATGCTGGTTCTTTCCGGCATCTTCTTCGCATTAGTCGTCGGTGCTGGTTTATTCCATTTGGTTGGTGTGAAACCAGATTTGGGGGCTCTTGTTCTAGGTATGTTACTTGCTGGTCACCCAAAAGCCTCAGAATTATCAAAGTCGCTGTTTAACCTTAAAGAACTTTTCCTTGTCTGTTTCTTCTTGAATATTGGTCTGTCAGAGCAACCAACCATTCAAGGCTTTATGCTCGCAATCTTGTTCTTGCTGATGCTGCCAGTGAAAGGTGTTCTCTACTTCTTGGTACTCAACCGCTTCAAGTTCCGTGTTCGAACGTCTCTACTTGCCTCGCTATCACTGTTTAACTATAGCGAGTTTGGCCTCATCGTTGGTGGTCTCGCCTTCAAGATGGGTTGGATGTCGGGTGATATCTTAGTTGCCGTTGCCATTGCAGTTTCACTGTCTTTTCTAATCGCTGCTCCTTTAAACCGAGCTGGTCATAAGCTTTATCAGCAGTCAGGTAAATGGCTAAAAGAGCATGCGTCAGAAAAGCTTCACCGACGTGATAAGCGAATTGACCCTGGTCGTGCCCAAGTGCTTATTCTAGGTATGGGCCGAATTGGTACCGGTGCTTATGACGAATTACGTACTCGCTATGGCAAGGTCAGCCTAGGTGTAGAAGTGCGTGAAGAAGCCGCGCACAACCACAGAAGCCAAGGCAGAAACGTGATTTCTGGCGACGCGACTGACCCAGATTTCTGGGAGCGAATTCTAGATACAGCAAACGTAAAGCTGGTGATTTTGGCAATGCCTCACCACCAAGGTAATCAAACCGCTTTAGAACAATTAAAGTCACGTAACTTTAAAGGCCAAATTGCGGCTATTGCTGAATATCCCGATCAACTCGAAACACTGAAAGAGAATGGCGTTGATGCGGCATTTAACATTTACAGCGAGGCTGGTAGTGGTTTTGCTCGCCACGTTTGCGAACAGTTAAATCCAAATATCAATAAAATCTAGTATTAGACAGTGTTCAACTAAACCTCTCAAAACTGCCTATTTTTCGCACTTTTGAGAGGTTTTTGTTTAAAAAACCAACCGCAATTAAACATCACACACCAAAAGCACATAAAAATTAGATAATTTCTAACAGAACACCCTTTATATTATTTTTTTGCTCACATCCGGTTGCTTTTTTTAGCCAGAATGGCAAATTGAATGCAGTTGATTTGGAAATTATTTAAAAGGAAGTTCTATGTGTTCAGTATTTGGCATTCTCGACATTAAAAGTGATGCCGCAACACTTCGCCCTATTGCTTTAGAAATGTCTAAGAAGCTTCGTCACCGTGGTCCAGACTGGTCTGGTATCTATGCTGGTGAAAAAGCAATCCTTGCTCATGAACGTCTTGCTATTGTTGGCTTGAACAGTGGTGCTCAACCACTATACAGTCAAGACAAAAAGCACATTCTTGCAGTAAACGGTGAAATTTATAACCACAAAGAACTTCGTGCACGCTATGAAGATAAGTACCAGTTCCAGACTGATTCTGACTGTGAAGTTATCCTAGCGCTATACCAAGAGATGGGTGCAGACCTTCTAGAAGAGCTTAACGGTATTTTCGCATTCGTTTTATACGACGAAGAGAAAGACGAGTACCTAGTGGGCCGCGACCATATTGGTATCATCCCGCTTTACCAAGGTTACGATGAGCACGGCAACTACTACGTGGCTTCAGAGATGAAAGCATTGGTTGAAGTATGTAAGACGATCAGTGAATTCCCTCCAGGTAGCTTCTACTCTTCGAAAGATGCTGAACCTCAACGCTACTACATCCGCGATTGGAACGAGTACGCTGCGGTACAAGGCAACAGCACAAGCAAAGAAGAACTGACTGAAGCGCTAGAAGCAGCCGTTAAACGTCAACTAATGACTGACGTTCCTTACGGTGTACTTCTATCTGGTGGCCTGGATTCATCAATTACTTCAGCAGTTGCAAAACGCTTTGCGGCAATGCGTATCGAAGATGATGAGCAATCTGAAGCTTGGTGGCCACAACTGCACTCGTTCGCTGTTGGTCTTGAAGGCGCACCAGACCTTATCGCTGCTCGTGAAGTTGCGGACAAGATCGGAACTGTGCACCATGAGATGACTTACACTATTCAGGAAGGCCTAGACGCAATCCGTGACGTTATCTACCATATCGAAACTTACGATGTAACGACGATTCGTGCATCAACGCCAATGTACTTGCTGGCTCGTAAGATCAAAGCGATGGGCATCAAGATGGTACTTTCAGGTGAAGGTGCTGATGAAATCTTTGGTGGTTACCTGTACTTCCATAAAGCGCCAAACGCGAAAGAGTTCCACGAAGAGACAGTACGTAAACTGCTTGCTCTAAGCATGTTCGACTGTGCTCGTGCAAACAAATCGCTAGCGGCATGGGGTGTTGAAGGCCGTGTACCATTCTTGGATAAAGAGTTCATCGATGTCGCAATGCGTCTGAACCCTGAAGATAAGATGTGCGGTAACGGTAAGATGGAGAAACACATCCTGCGTGAGTGTTTTGAAGACTACCTACCAGATTCAATCGCATGGCGTCAAAAAGAGCAGTTCTCTGATGGTGTTGGCTACGATTGGATTGATACATTGAAAGCAACGGCTGAAGCAAAAGTAACGGATCAACAAATGGAAGCTGCTAAGTTCCGTTTCCCTTACAACACGCCAACAACCAAAGAAGGTTATGCTTACCGTGAAATCTTTGAGGAGCTATTCCCTCTAGAATCTGCGGCAGAGTGTGTACCTGGTGGTCCTTCAGTTGCTTGTTCATCAGCGAAAGCGATTGAGTGGGATGAGTCATTCAAAAACTGTGTCGACCCATCAGGCCGTGCAGTACAAGCCGTTCACAACGATGCTTACAACGCTTAGAGCGTTTTGAACAAATCCTAAAGACTAAAAAAGGCGCATTATGCGCCTTTTGTTTTAAGCCTATTTTTATTACTGCAGTTATGCGCGAGCTTGTAGTGCTTCGTTCTCAATACTGATTGGAACGACTTGGCTGATCATTTTCACCAGCATAATCGATCGAGCCTCACCGTCTTTCTGATCGAAAATAGCTTCAACCCCAGCAAATTGGCCACTCTGAATCTTAACTACCTGTCCAGATTCAAACTCAACACAACAATCTTCCACTTCGTTACTGCAGCACTTCTCAAACTCTTTAAGTTCAAACACCAAGTCTCCTTGGACCTCGTGCGGCAGTGAACCGAACTTAATAAAGTCCACAACGCCACGTGTTGAACGAACGGTCGTGAAGCTAGGACCTTGCTCATAGTCGAAGCGAACAAAGATGTAAGACGGAAACAGCGGTTCTTTGACCTGCTTTTCTTTCCCTCTCACCACCTTTTCGACTTCTATTTGAGGGTAAAAGCACTCTACCCCCTGATTCTCTAAGTGCTGCTGAGCGCGTTTTTGATCACCACGCTTACAGTAAAGCAAATACCAACGTTTCATTTGACTAGCCATTTTATATTTTTAGATATTTTACCACATGCCTAAAACGGTTAAATCACCATTAATAAAATGAATCGTTGCTAACGAAAAATAATGCGTAGCAGACCAATTTATCAACAAAAAGTTATAGGTGTCGGAGTGGTTAAGCATTGTACAGAGATCATTTAGAGATCAAAAGACTCATTGTTGTAAGCATATGTATACCCCACCTAATGCGCATGCCACTCCCTTCAAACTCAAAATGATACACCAGAGCAATATATCTAAAGATTTTAATTCAACACAACTTTAATGAAGGTTATTAACCAACCAACTCAAATCTGGAAAATTAGTTTGCAGCACATCTAAAATGGGCAACATTAAAAATAAAGATATTTAATATCAACATCTTAGTTAAACCAAGTTGTCGTGACCATAAAATAAGTCTATTGCAGACTTTTATCCCACTGTGTATACATGAATGACTATAAAATCTTTTAATACCTAAAATTAGTAAAACTTATGCCAAGCAACCACAACATCTTTGGCCACCCTAGAGGCCTATTTCTACTTTTTAGCACAGAGCTATGGGAACGTTTCTCTTACTATGCGATGCGTGCCATCCTTGTCTTATTTTTGACTGACACTACCCTCAACGGTGGACTGGGTTGGTCAACGAAAGACGCAATCGATCTCTACGGTATTTACACCGGCTTAGTCTACATCACACCATTAATTGGTGGCTGGATTGCCGATAACTACCTAGGTCAGCGTAAATCAATTATGATTGGCGGTGTATTGATGGCACTTGGCCAATTTACACTGGCTCTACCTAACGGCTTCATCGGTTTAGACCAAGTGAACGCGCTGTACCTTGGTTTAGCTCTGCTAATCAGTGGTAACGGTATGTTTAAGCCGAACATCTCAACCATGGTTGGCGATCTGTACCAAGAAGGCGATAACCGCCGTGACGGTGCTTTCACCATTTTCTACATGGGCATCAACTTAGGTGCGCTGCTTGGTGGCTTAATTTCAGGTGCTGCTGTCGATTCATTCGGTTGGAAAGCAGGTTTCCTAGCCGCTGGTATTGGTATGGTTATTAGCTTGATCATGCAAGTGACAATGGCTCAGTCTTGGTTGGGCAACATCGGTTCTGTACCTGCTGCTGCAAGAGCGAAAGCACTAAACAAATCTAAAGAAAAAGCGCCACTGACCAAAGAAGAGTTCGACAGACTAAAAGTGATTCTTATCATGGGTCTGTTCGTGATTGTTTTCTGGGCGGGCTTTGAACAAGCTGGCGGCCTAATGAACATCTACACTCAACAATATACTGACCGTATGATTGGTGGCTTTGAAGTTCCTGCTGCGTGGTTCCAATCTTTGAACCCATTCTTCATCATTACACTTGCTCCAATCATTGCTGCGTTCTGGGTGAAACTGGGTAAGCGTGAACCCAACTCTCCTGTTAAGTTTGCAATGGCATTGTTCTTCTTAGCACTGGGCTTTGTGTGCATGATGGGCGCGGTAATGGAGCAAGGCGGTGACCTAACCGTGAAAACATCAATGCTATGGCTAGTCGGTGCTTTCTTCTTCCATACCCTTGGTGAGCTTTGTCTATCGCCTATTGGCCTGTCGTTGGTCACTAAGTTAGCTCCGCTTCGCCTAGCATCATTGATGATGGGTGCATGGTTTGGCTTCAATGCGGTGGCAAACTACGTGGCAGGCCTGGTCGGTTCTCACGTTGGTGAGCTTGGTGCTATGTCAATCTTCAGTGGTATTGCTATCACAGCAACGGTGAGTGCCATATTACTGCTGCTTTGTGCTGGTAAGCTTGTATCATGGATGCATGGTGTAGAAACCAACATGACGCTTGAAGCAGAACCAAAAGCAGAAACTTCGGTCGCTTAATAGCTAGATCGATTTCAAGAAGAAACATCAAGATCAAAAAGGGCTGCTCAATGAGCAGCCCTTTTGTTATCTATTCAATCGCCATATCAGTTAGCGATGAAGCGCCACTAGTTCAGCCATCATGTCGATGTGTGAGTCTCTGTCGTTCAGACACATAATGTAGCTAAAGTCCGAACCACCAGCGTCAATGAACGTCTCTTTACACTGGTCTGAAATCTCTTCCAACGTTTCCAAACAGTCAACCGAAAAGGCAGGTGCCATGATGTCGATCTTCTTGATGCCTTTACTCGGCAGTGACTCAAGTGTCTCGTCAGTGTATGGCTTCAACCACTCTTCTCGACCAAATCGCGATTGGTATGTCATGGTGATATCGTCCGCTAACAAACCTAACTCTGCCGCAAGCAGCTTTGTTGTCGCTTCACAATGCTGAGGGTAGATATCGCCTTCATCAGCCAGTCGCTTCGGAATACCGTGGAAAGAACACACTAAATGATCGGCTCTGCCATTTTTATCCCAATGACTGCGGACGCTTTCAGCCAATGCTTTTGCATAGCTTGGGTGCGCGTAGTAGTCGCGAATAAAGCGATAGCTCGGGATAACTGGCATCTGCTTAAAGGCTTTGGTTAAACCATCAGAAACCGCCGCTGTGGTTGTGCCAGAGTACTGCGGATATAAAGGCAGTACGATGATGTCCTCAACGCCCTGCTCCATCAGTTGCTCAACACCAGTCTTTAGGCTTGGGTTGCCATAGGTCATACCCAGTGCAACAGGCATCTCTAGTTTTTTCTGGAGCTTTTCAGCTTGTCTTTGAGAGTACACAAGCAGTGGTGAGCCCTCATCCATCCAGACAGACTGATACAGCTTAGCAACTTTAGGCGAGCGAATCGGTAAAATCACGCCATGTAATATAGGACACCAAAGCCAACGCGTTAGGTTTACAACTCGCTTGTCGTGTAAGAATTCACTCAAAAATCGACGAACGCCAGCGGGGGTCGCCGCATCTGGCGTTCCTAAGTTCACCAGTAAAACGCCCTGCTTTTTATTATTTTCCATAGATACCTGAGACCAATATGTGATTTTCTGGAAAGTAATATACTAATCTGCATAAGTTTAAGATCATTGCGCCTCAATGAAAGTCTGAATAATCATTCTTCATATGAGATACACAAAATCCACTCTCAATTGCTAGCCACTGCCGTCGGGTCTGAACCGTTCTGAATCATGTGCAATCAAGTTATATAGATTGGTATCGTACTAAAAATTGAAACAAAAAAAGCGACCCTTAAGGTCGCTTCCAATATATCAAATTCTAAAACTGGCTGTTAGCCAATTATGCTAGTGCTTTCTCAAGTTCTGCACTAACTTCAGCAACTTGCTTAGTACCGTCAAACTTAAGGTACTGAGTGTTACCTGCTTCAGCTTCTTTACCGTAGTAAGAGATTAGCGGAGCTGTTTGATCGTGGTATACACCTAGACGTGCACGAACTGTTTCTTCTTTGTCGTCATCACGTACCACTAGGTCTTCACCCGTTACGTCATCTTTACCTTCTTCTTTAGGCGGATTGTACACAGTGTGGTATGTACGACCAGAAGGAAGGTGAGCACGACGACCAGCCATACGCTCAACAATCACATCGTCAGCTACGTCAAATTCAACAACGTAATCAACAGCGATGCCCATTTCTTTTAGGCCATCAGCTTGTGGGATTGTGCGTGGGAAACCGTCTAGTAGGAAACCTTTCTCACAGTCATCTTGAGCGATACGCTCTTTGATAAGACCAAGGATAATTTCATCAGAAACTAGCTGACCAGCGTCGATTACTGATTTTGCTTGCTTACCAAGCTCAGTACCCGCTTTGATAGCAGCACGTAGCATGTCACCAGTTGAAATTTGAGGGATACCAAATTTGTTCATGATGAAGTTAGCTTGAGTACCTTTACCCGCGCCAGGAGCACCTAGAAGAATGATGCGCATGTTTAATCCTCTTATAAAATTATGATTTATACCGAAGCTCACTATCCCTCCATTCTTGCTCATTTTTAGGATGAACAGAAAGCGTTAAGTAACCATTGAGGCTAAGCAAAACTGTGAACAGAAGCAAAACGGTAAGTTTCGGTATAACGTTTAAAAATCATACAACTGGAGATAGTCGCTTCTTAGCCCCAGCTGATTAGGTCGAGCATTCTATCACATTAATATTCAATTTGGCTGAATTTACGACTAAAGAATGCATCGACAACATTTGTTGTGACGATAACGGTGACGTTGACCACGTTAGGTCAATTTTCAACGACGTTCATAAAAAAAAGCCCGCATTTGCGAGCTTTTTATTGTAATTGTTGGCTTAACCTAAAGTCGAAAGACTAACGCTTTGTTAGTAGCTCGTTGATTGCACCCAAGAATTGTGACGGATCTTCCATTGAGCCCTTTTCAGCCAGCATCGCTTGACCAAGTAGCAACTCAACCCAACGACCAAACGCTTGCTCGTCTGCTTCGTCAGCCATCTGTTTAACCAGTGCGTGCTCAGGGTTAATCTCGAAGATGTACTTCACTTCCGGTGCCGCTTGACCCGCAGCTTCAAGAAGCTTCGCCATTTGCGTGCCCATTTCGAAGTCGTCAGTCACAACAACCGCAGGTGTCGTTGCTAGCTTGAAGGTCGTACGAACTTCTTTAACACGACCACCTAGGTAAGATTGAGTACGCTCAACAACAGATTTGAACTCTTCTTCTGTCTCTTTTTGCTTCTCTTTCTCTTCTTCACCTTCAAACTTGCTTAGGTCTAAGCCTGCTTTAGTGATCGATTGGAACTGTTTACCGTCGAAGTCAGTCAGGTAGTTCATTACGTACTCATCAATACGATCGTACATTAGAACCACTTCAATACCTTTAGCTTTGAACTGCTCCAAGTGTGGGCTGTTCTTAGCGGCAGCGTAGCTATCTGCTGTCAGGTAGTAAATCTTATCTTGGCCTTCTTTCATGCGCTCAACGTAAGATTCTAGGCTGATGGTTTGTTCAGCAGAATCCACTTCCGTTGACGAGAAACGAAGTAGACCAGCGATCTTCTCTTTGTTCGCCATATCTTCAGCCGGGCCTTCTTTCAATACTAGGCCGAACTCTTTCCAAAACTCTAGGTACTTATCATTGTCATTCTTCGCCATGCGCTCAAGCATAGTCAGTACACGCTTGGTACATGCGCCACGAAGAGACTGAGTTACCTTGTTGTCTTGCAGGATTTCACGAGACACGTTCAATGGCAGATCGTTTGAGTCAATCAAGCCACGAACGAAACGCATGTAAGATGGCATGAACTGCTCTGCGTCATCCATGATGAATACACGCTGCACGTAAAGTTTCAAGCCACTCTTGTGGTCACGGTTCATCATGTCCCAAGGTGCTTTCGCTGGGATGTAAAGCAGGCTTGTGTAATCGTTCTTACCTTCAACCTTGTTGTGGCTCCAGGTTAGTGGATCAGCAAAGTCGTGAGATACGTGCTTGTAAAACTCTTGGTACTCTTCTTTCTCGATATCAGATTTGTTGCGAGTCCAAAGCGCTTGCGCCTTATTGATCTGTTCCCAATGTTTCTCTTCGGTGTCTTTACCTTCGTCATCTTTCACTGCTGTGAAGATAGAAACAGGAATACCGATGTGGTCAGAATATTTACCAATCACTTCACGCAGACGCCACTCATTTAAGAACTCTTTACCGTCTTCACGCATGTGCAGAACGATGTCAGTACCACGAGACTCTTTAGTGATGTCTTCGATTGTGTAATCGCCTTCACCTGCAGAGTGCCACTGAACAGCTTCATTGTTCGGCAGGCCAGCTGCACGTGTGCGAACCGTTACCGCGTCTGCGACGATGAATGCAGAATAGAAACCCACACCAAATTGACCAATCAGTTGAGAGTCTTTGCTTTGGTCTTCAGACAGCTTTGAGAAAAAATCTGCAGTGCCTGACTTAGCAATCGTACCTAAATGCTCAATAACGTTGTCGCGGCTCATACCGATACCGTTATCAGAAATGGTTAACGTGTTTGCTTCCGCGTTGAAAGAAAGTTTTACACCTAGATCTGCATCACCTTGGTAAAGGTCACCGTTCGATAGAGCTTGAAAACGAAGCTTATCAGCCGCGTCAGATGCGTTAGAGATCAGCTCACGTAGAAAGATTTCTTTATTTGAATACAGTGAGTGAATCATTAGATGAAGTAGTTGTTTTACTTCAGATTGAAAGCCACGAGTCTCTTTATTTTGCGTTGCCGTTTCGCTCATTTTTACTCCAAAACATCTATACTTTATGTTGAATAATCATAGGGGCGTAACACTTGATGCCACTCTTCTGTTCATTAACATGAGGATGACAAATGTAAATTCAAGGTCAAAAATCATAAAAACACTGTTTTTTTTATCTGTTTTTATTATCCTTGAGCCTGATAAATATAAAAGAACATAAAATAAGCCATGATTTGGTGAAGAATTAACGGAACTTCACCTGAGATTTGTCTATTTCGCCCCCAAAACAATCCAAAATAGAAGAATTCAATGAGTAATATCGGCACAAAGTTTATTCTCGCACAACGGTTCGTATTCGACCCAAACAGCAATTCACTTGTCGATCAAATGAGCGACGGTGAAGTCGTACGTCTTGGTAGCAATGAAAGCCGCATTCTCTTGATGCTGTCAGAAAGGCCTAATGAAGTTATCACTCGTAATGAATTGCATGAGTATGTTTGGCGAGACCAAGGCTTTGAGGTGGATGACTCAAGCTTAACGCAAGCCGTATCGACTCTGAGAAAGATGCTCAAAGACTCGACTAAATCTCCTGAATTCGTAAAGACAGTACCGAAGCGCGGTTACCAATTTATTGCGACCGTTGAGCGCTCTGCGCCACTGTCATCAAATGATCAGCCAGTAGCCGCTGAAATTGCAGAAAATGACGTTGAACCTATCCTAACGTTTGCAACGCCTGCAGCGACTGAACAAGCAATCACTGACACATTTGAACCTGAGCCAATTACAAAAGTTCAACAAACTAAAGTGGCAGTAGAACCAGCAACCGCTCCTGTTGTAGCTCCGGCTAAAAGCACCAATAAATGGTTAACATTTTGGTTACTGCTTGCCGCTTTCATCATGCCGATTCTCGTTTTAACGTTTACTACCCCGGTGGAGTCCGAGTTCACGGTTTTGACTGAAGTGGATGGTGTAAAGGTTCAATCACCGGTTAACCACCCAGACCTCAGCAGTTGGCTGCCAGCAATAGAAAAGTGTGTATTAAGTTACAACACGAGTCACACTGGTGTGTTAAAGCCGGCTGAAGTGATCGCTACAGGAGGACAAACCAATAACCTTGCCCTCAATTACATTCACCCGCAAGATTACTCGAGCGAAAATGTAACCCTAAGAATTTACGCAAACCAGTCGGATGTAAACGACATTTGTAACGGTGGTAAGTAACATGAAATTAAAAGTATCGATTATCTTACTGGTTCTATCGGCATTTTTGAGTGGTTGGCTATATTGGAGCAGCAATGCAAAAGTAGAGCGCTTGCTCACTCAGCATGAATGGCAGTCGAGAATGGTGACGCTGATTAGCGATAACAAGCAAGCTGACTCAATCGGCCCACTTCGTAGAGTTGAACTATCATCGAATGCGAAATACCTACCAAATGGTACATATTTAAGAATGTCAGTGGTTAGACTTTACGGTAATCAAACTGAGCCTGCGAATGTCATCAACATCTCTGAAACGGGTCAGTGGGATATTAACGATAACTACTTACTGGTTTCGCCAACGGAGTTTAAAGATGTGACCTCGGCTCAGCGCCAAGACTTTTCAGAAGAACAGCTAGAGCTGATCACTCAAGTCATTAAGATGGACGCAGAGCAAAGCCGCCGCATAGATATTGTTAACCCGAAGGCACTGCTACTGACTAGCTTAAATCATGGTTCTACCGTATTGTTTTCAAACTAAGATTGGATCGCTATTTACTGTTTATGAATAGCTGAATACCATGAAACGGTAAACCAATAGAAAAAAGGGGCATGAAGCCCCTTTTTTGTTAGCCGTTGGTATCAAATTACGGATGTAGCATTTTAAGGATTAACCATGAAAACGGAACAACCTAATCTGGCGCCAGCGAAAGAGACAGCAACAAAAGCCACAATCGCGATACACTATTGCCGTCAATGCAATTGGATGCTTCGCTCTAGTTGGTTATGCCAAGAGCTACTGCATACCTTCAGCGAAGAAATTGAACAAGTGAGCTTACACCCAGACACAGGAGGCAGGTTCGAAATCTTTTGTAATGGTGTGCAGATTTGGGAAAGAAAAGCAGATGACGGTTTTCCAGAGGCGAAAGTTCTGAAGCAAAGAGTACGAAACATCATTGCTCCAGACAGAGATCTCGGCCACGTGGACTCAAAATAAGCCTTTCACAGCCGATCCAATGATTTAAAGCTGACCACTCACGAGAACATCACCTTCAAGGCTAATGACTTTGAAGGTATTGTTTTCATAGATGCCATAGCTTGCCGCGTGTCCCTCTCGTGGGAATGTCACCGAGCTAGGGTTAAAGATAAAGATGTCATCTTGGTATTCGGCGACAGGAATATGGGTATGACCGTGTGCAATGATATCGCCCGCCTTCAACGCAGGGCGTTTATTGGTGTTGTACAAATGGCCATGCGTTAGGAAGATACGCTGGCCTGATTCTAATAGCACCCACGAGTAATCCATCATCATTGGAAAAGACAACAACATCTGATCCACTTCGCTATCGCAGTTACCACGAACGGCAATGATCTCTTGAGAAAACGCATTCAACTTATCTGCAACCGCCGGCGGGTTGTATCCTTCTGGAATCGGATTTCTTGGTCCATGATTCAGAATGTCACCCAATAGAACTAAATATTGCGCACCAGATGCTTGGTAGAGTTCTAATACCTTTTCTGTTGCTGGCAGCGAACCGTGTAGGTCTGAAGCAAAAAATAATTTCACACGTACTTCTCCATAAAATTTATGAGCCTATTGTACGTATCTAAATGCTACACGTCATCTCTCGCCATACCATTGATCACGATATTATTGTAACTAACCATACCGACTATCTTGTTATCACGAACTACTGGCGCACGACTGATACCAAAGCGTTCAAACAGGCGAGCGCAATACTTTACGTTCATCTCAGCAGACACGCTTAGCGCTGGCTTGGTCATGATCTCATAAACATTGGTTCGCTTTGGAGATCGGTTCTTAGCCAGTACTTTCTTGGCAATGTCATTCATCAATACGATGCCGTATTCGTCATCTTCGTGGCGTTTATCGACAATGATTGCCTTCACTTTGTGCTTTTTAGCCATCTCTATCGCTTCTAACACCGTGGTTAGCCCATCGATAATCACATACGTATTGGCCATGACATCGCCTACTCGGATCTTTTCACTGGTACTCATAGCTCATCCTCCACAACCTTTGTTAACGTCTCGACTTGATGCGCAACCCCGACTGCGTCTTCGATATCGATCTGCACCGCTATACCTTGTCCTGACTCCTGGTCAAACTCACCGACTTCGCCAATAGTTTCAAGAATATGCCTCGCTAAGTGTTCCTCAACCACAAACAGCAACACATCTTTTTGCACCTCTAACGTTAAGCCGAAGAAGGTGGTTTTTTGGTTTAAGCCTTGCCCTCTGGCGTTATTAATCACCGTTGCTCCAGTCGCGCCCGCATCACGCGCGGCATCGAGCACAGTGTCGGTCTTGCTCTCTTCTACAAACGCTAGGATAAGTTTAAAGCGCATCTTTGCTCTCCTTAGAGGTATGTAAACGGTTTAACCATTGTGTTATTTGGGCATAGCCCATCACTGAAATGATGGGAAATAAGCTGGCAAAGGCGATCAATCCAAAGCCATCAATGACAGGATTTCTTCCTGGTACGGTTGAAGCAAGTCCAAGCCCGAGCGCCGTTACTAAAGGGACTGTCACCGTTGATGTAGTGACGCCACCCGAATCGTAGGCTAATGGGATAATGAGTTTTGGGGCGTAAAAGGTTTGAATGACCACGACGACATAACCAAAAATGATGTAGTAGTGGATCGGGTCACCCGCAACGATACGGTAGCTGCCCAGTGAGATACCGATAGCAACGCCCAATGCCACGGCGATCCTCAGCCCATTGACGCTGATACTGCCACCGGAAACTTGGTTCGCCTTAATCGCTACAGCAATCAAAGAGGGCTCGGCTATCGTGGTGCTGAAACCAATACAAAACGCGAAAAGATAGACCCAGTAATAATCAAACCAAGCCAAAGCAAGACCAGAACTGATCTTAAACTCAGTCAAAAAACTTGGCTCGGTGAGTTGCATTGCCATCGTCTCCCCTAGAGGGAATAACGCGAGTTCCAATCCCATCAAAAAGAGTGATAAGCCAAGAATGACGTAGAAGAAACCGATCAGCACTTTGGCTAGGTTATTGACTGGCTTTCGTAATACCGCCAACTGAAAACCGAAGATGATGATCGCAATCGGGATCACATCCATCACAGTGCCGAGAAAGGTGTCGATAAATTGTTGAACACTGATCATGTCACCACCATCCCGTACACCATGACAAACATCATCGGCAGCAACGAAGCAAACGCGATCAACCCAAAACCATCTATCATCGGATTACGCCCTTTAATTGCCGAGGCTAAACCCACCCCTAACGCAGTTACTAATGGGACGGTGATCGTCGATGTCGTTACTCCACCAGAGTCATACGCAATTCCAATGATGTTTTCCGGAGCAAATGCAGTGAGCACGACCACTCCAATATATCCACCGATGATCATGTACTGGATTGGCCAACCTTTTAAGATTCTCAGCACACCGAGTAAAATAGCGATACCGACTGACAGTGCCACAGTAAAGCGCAGGCCATTGGCATACTGCTCCATTTCATCTAACGTATTGGGGATTACACCTCCCTCAGCTGCCACTTCTGCGGCTTCGGCAGCGACTGCGGTTAACGCTGGCTCGGCTATGGTGGTACCAAAACCCAAACAAAAAGCGAAGATCAATAACCAGAACACACTCCCCTTTCTGGCAAATGCTTGAGCCATCGATTCGCCAATTGGAAACAACCCCATTTCAAGGCCAAAGATAAAGAAAGTGAGTCCAAAAACGACGAGCACTAAGCCAGTCAGAATAGATAAAAGATGAGGAAGTGGCTCTTGTAAGACAGCAAGCTGGAAGAAAGCGATTACCGCCACGATTGGCAATAGATCCCTCAGGCTACCTAACATGGATCGAAACAAAGCAAGCACCGCCGTCATCGCAATTCCTTGTCGCTGATTATGAATTAATAATAATCATGGCAAATCCTTATCATTGCTTATGTGACAAATATTACGCAGTTGGTAACATATCCGAGTAAAGTGCATAAGTGTGATGACGGTACACATCCTGACTTGATGAATTTAATTTCACTCCTTTGTAAATTGAAAAAGGCGTAATTTGGGCATCACACGATTGAAACCTTATGATCGTTATAGTGATTTTTTCGTATTGATTGGCGACTAAAAACAAGCCATGTCTATAATTATGTTTAATAGGGAGATTGGTATGAAGATATTGTTAACGGGTGGTACTGGATTTATTGGCTCTGAATTGGTCAAGAGTTGGAACACTGACGACGTGACATTGCTGACGCGGAGTCCTGAAAATGCCAAGCAAAACCTAAATCACCTCAACCAGAACAACCTTCATTACATTCAATCCCTTGATGAGCTCAGTGATCTCAATGACTTTGATGTGGTGGTCAACCTCGCGGGTGAGCCGATTGCCGATAAGCGTTGGAGTACAGAACAAAAAGAGAGGATCTGTAACAGCCGCTGGCACATCACTGAAAAGCTGGTCGAATTAATTCATGCCAGTAGCAACCCGCCACACGCTTTTATTAGCGGATCAGCCGTGGGTTACTATGGCGATCAACAGCAGCACCCGTTTGACGAGTCACTGCAAGTAGAAGATGAAAGCTTTCCTCATAAAGTCTGTGCCCACTGGGAAGAGATAGCCAAGAGAGCACAATCAGAAAGCACACGCGTGATACTACTGCGAACAGGGGTTGTACTTGGCGAGAATGGCGGCGCACTCAAGAAGATGCTATTGCCTTATAAACTCGGCGTCGGTGGTCCAATAGGTTCAGGTGAGCAGTACATGCCATGGATTCACATTCTCGATATGGTGAGAGCCATCAATCACTTGTTGTCACTCCCCCACGCTCAAGGGGAATTCAATATGTGTGCCCCTCACCCTGTGACCAACAAACTGTTCAGCAGCACGTTAGCGAAACAATTAGGCCGACCGCATTTCTTATTCACGCCGAAATGGGCAATGTCGATTCTCATGGGGGAATCATCTTGTTTGCTATTTGACAGCATTCGCTCCAAGCCGAAGAAACTCACTGAGATGGGATTCATCTTTAGTTACTCAAGAATCGAGCCAGCACTAAAAAACTTGTTACAACATCAAGACTAATTCTTTACCCTAGAGCGATAGAGACTCTAATAAAGGATTAAGTGTGAACAAGTCGATTCTGATTACCGGTTGCTCAACAGGTATTGGCTATACATGTGCTCATGCACTTCAAAAGCGTGGTTTTCATGTCATTGCATCTTGTCGTGATCCACAAGATGTTCAACGCCTTCAAGATGAAGGCCTCACCTGTATTCAATTAGATCTTTCCAACCAAGAAAGTATTGAGCATGGCGCCAAGCTTGCTATTGATCTCGCACCTAATGGATTGTATGGATTATTCAATAACGGTGCTTACGGTCAAGCAGGGGCACTAGAAGACTTACCGACCCAAGGACTCAGAGAACAATTCGAAACCAACTTCTTTGGTTGGCATCATCTCGTCTGTCAGATCCTTCCGCACATGCGCGAGCGTGGCGAAGGTCGAATCGTACAAAACAGTTCCGTATTAGGTTTTGCAGCCATGAAGTATCGTGGTGCTTATAATTCTTCTAAATTCGCGATTGAGGGTTGGACAGATACCTTACGATTAGAACTGCATGGCAGCGGTATACAGATCTCATTACTGCAACCAGGGCCAATTGAGACTCAATTTAGAACCAATGCCTTGAAAGCGTTCAATAAATGGATCAACATTTCTGGCAGCGCCCACCAAGACGCTTACCAACAACAAAAAGATCGACTCGAAAAAGAATCATCGAATAACGCTTTTGTCCTGCCTCCAGAAAGTTGTATTGAGCCGGTATTCCATGCTCTCACCGCCGACAAACCCAAGCTAAGATACCGAGTTACGACCCCGACTAAAGTGTTCGCGGTATTGAAAAGGATTCTACCGAGTCGCTTGCTAGACCCTATTTTGAGAAAAGCTGCATAAATTACTAACTTTGAATGCAGAGTCGCAAACTTTAATGTAACGATGTAATTTTTCCGTAACAATAAGATGTCATGATTATCCTATCCCATCAGTTATTCCCAATTGATGGTTCTACTCTGGAAATCTCATGACTTTAAACCGCCTTAATTGGGTAGGTGTGGGTCTGGCGATTACGTTGTTTATTCTGTTTTGAGTATCTCACGCAACGCCTCACTGACTACCTCGATGATAACGCTATGCCTTCCATGTTGAGATAACAATTATATCAACATCGAAGCATAGCGTTTTTCTATTTTTGGTTCTTTTTATCCGAGATAACCGAGTTAGATCTTGAAGTTACCGACTAATCCCCCCATATTTGCAACGTATCCACAAAACAAACCTCAAGGAACGTAAATGCAATCTCCGCATATTGTTGAACTTAATGAGCAGAACTTTCGTCAAGTATTAGAAGGTTCGATGCAGACCCCTGTACTCATCCATTTTTGGGCACCAATGAGCCAAGAGAGCGCCCAAGTCATTCCTGAACTGCAAACTTTAACTCAGCAATACAACGGTGCCTTCACCTTAGCCCTGCTCAATTGCGAACAAGAGCAAGCTATTGCTAGCCAGTTTGGTGTTCAAGCACTGCCCACTATTGCACTGTTTGTTAATGGTCAGCCAGTCGATGGGCTCGGTGGCCCTCAAAGCATAGAAGCTATTGTCGATATGCTCAGCAAACACCTTCCTAGCCAAGATGAACTTACTTTGCGTCAGGCTCTTGAGCAAATGCAAGCTGGCGAGCACACACAGGCACTAGCAGCAATGCAGCAACTTCCAGCAGAGCTGACGAATAAAGGTGAAGTAAAACTGGCGATCGCAGAGTGTTTGTTAGAAACGCAACAATTTGACCTTGCTGAAACTCAGCTAGCAACTATCCCTCTTGAGTACCAAGACAACTACTACAAAGGCTTAGTTGCAAAGCTTGAACTTCATAAACAAGCAGCAGACAGCCCTGAAATACAAGCATTAGAAGCAGCTCTTCAGCAAAATCCGAGCGACGCTAAAACAGCATCTGAATTAGCATTGCAATATCACCAAGTGAACCGCAGTGAAGAAGCTATGGATCTATTATGGTCTTTCCTAGCCAAAGATCTTAATGCTCTCGATGGTGACATGAAGAAAGAGTTCATGGACATCTTGAGTGCGCTTGGACAAGGTAACCCAGTTGCCAGTAAGTACCGTCGACAACTGTACTCTCTGCTTTACTAGTTAAACCTAAAAAGCCGTAGATTAAACATCGAAAATTGACAATTCAATCAATTAGTTTATCGCATAATAGAATGTAAAATGGGCCATAAAATCAATGATTTATGGCCCATTTCTCGTTTATAAATTTGCTCAGAATTTAAATATGAGCCAGTATCAATACTGAACTATCAAAAACTCAAACTTGCAAAGGATTTTGTATGCCTATTGATACCTTGATTACTATCGGCGTCTTTACTGCCGTCGCACTGTTATTTATCTTCGCTGGCGTAAAAACCGTTCCACAAGGCAACAACTGGACCGTTGAACGCTTCGGGCGATACACACACACCCTTAAACCGGGTCTTAACTTAATCATTCCATTTATTGATAAAGTTGGACAGCGCATCAGCATGATGGAGCGTGTTCTCGACATCCCAGCACAAGAAGTCATCTCCAAAGATAATGCAAATGTGGTTATCGATGCGGTTTGTTTTGTTCAAGTTATCGACGCGCCTAAGGCAGCTTATGAAGTGAATGACCTTGAACATGCGATCCGTAACTTAACCCTCACCAATATCCGTACTGTGCTTGGCTCGATGGAACTGGATGAGATGCTGAGTCAGCGTGACATGATCAATACCAAGCTACTGAACATCGTTGATGAAGCGACAAACCCTTGGGGCGTAAAAGTCACCCGTATCGAAATTAAAGACGTACAGCCACCAGCAGACCTTACTGCTGCGATGAATGCCCAGATGAAAGCCGAGCGTAATAAACGTGCTGATATCTTAGAAGCAGAAGGTGTACGACAAGCTGAGATCTTGAAAGCAGAAGGCCACAAGCAATCAGAGATCCTGAAAGCAGAAGGTGAGAAGCAAGCGGCAATATTGCAAGCAGAAGCCCGTGAGCGTGCCGCAGAAGCAGAAGCTAAAGCGACAGAAATGGTATCAACGGCAATTGCTCAAGGTGACATGCAAGCGGTCAATTACTTCATTGCACAAGGTTACACCGACGCATTGAAATCTATAGGCCAAGCTGAAAACGGCAAGATCATCATGCTACCACTCGAAGCAACTGGCCTTATGGGTTCTGTTGCGGGTATCGCGGAGATGTTTGCACATAAGAATGACAAAGGTAGTAAGGACTAACTTATGGTCGAATTACTAGAACAAGTAAACCACTGGCATTGGTTAGCGTTTGGTCTAGCATTGTTAGCGCTTGAGCTAATTGGAACCGCTGGTTACTTTTTATGGATAGGCATATCTGCCATGCTGGTCGGTGCCCTATTAGGAGCATTACCAATTGGTTGGCAGATGCAATGGCTGTCCTTTGCTAGCTTCTCTCTTATTACCACTTGGTTGTGGTGGAGAAGACAACTCTCGAATGACAAGCAATCGGATGCAGGGCGAGAGTTAAACCAAAGAGAAAAGCAATTGGTAGGTCAAACCGTTATTTTAAGTGAAGACGTAAAGAAAGGTAGCTGTCGAATTAAGTTCGGTGACTCTTCTTGGTCAGCAAAGGCCAGTCAAGATATTCCATCTGGAACCGAAATTAAGATTGTCGCTTTAGACGGAATCGTTCTAATAATAGAACCTTTATAAACAAGAGCTATATGAAGCCTGCATTTTCAATAAATGCAGGCTTTTTCTATTTTTGAACCTTAATAATATTCGAATTATCATTGCGATAGATTGAATTGAAAAAAAAATAAGTTCTTATTTCGTAAAGCTAAAAAGTTTGATTGAGCTAAAAAGGTATAAG
>NZ_JBFRSX010000034.1:0-49107 GCF_041473835.1 Vibrio sp. 10N.222.55.A1
GTATTTTAGGACGAGACATTTTGAGTGCGATGATTAGTGAAGAAGACGAGCACGGATTGTGCCTTCGATCTCTTTCAGTTTAAGCAGTGCTTCTTCAGAGCGATCGGCTTCTACATCGATAACGACATAACCCATATCAGCCGCAGTCTGTAGGTATTGACCCGCGATGTTGATCCCTTCCTCAGCGAAGATGGTGTTGATCTGAGTTAGGATGCCTGGGCGGTTTTCGTGAATGTGTAATAAACGAGACGTTCCAGTATGCAGTGGTAGTGATACCTCAGGGAAGTTAACACTTGATAGCGTAGAGCCGTTATCAGAGTATTTCGCTAGCTTACCAGCAACTTCAACACCAATGTTCTCTTGTGCTTCTTGAGTTGAACCACCCACGTGAGGCGTTAGGATCACGTTATCGAACTGCATTAATGGAGACTCAAACGGGTCTGCATTGGTTTTTGGTTCTGTTGGGAAAACATCAATAGCCGCACCTGCAAGGTGTCCAGACTCCAGAGCGCCACACAGAGCAGGAATATCGACTACCGTGCCACGAGCTGCGTTGATAAAGATAGAACCAGGCTTCATGCGCTCGAACTCTTCTTTACCCATCATGTCTTTTGTTTCGTTGGTTTCAGGTACATGCAAAGAGATTACGTCACACTTGTTCAGTAATTCCGTCATGGTATGAACTTGCGTTGCGTTACCCAGAGACAGTTTGTTTTCAATGTCGTAGAAGTAAACACGCATGCCAAGGTTTTCAGCAATAATACCCAGTTGAGTACCGATGTGACCGTAGCCAATAATACCTAAACGCTTACCACGGGCTTCGTAAGAGTTGTCGGCACTCTTTTTCCAGATGCCACGGTGTGCAAGCGCGTTCTTTTCTGGAATGCCACGTAGTAGCAATAGAACCTGACCAAGAACGAGCTCAGCAACGCTTCGAGTGTTTGAGAACGGTGCGTTGAACACAGGGATACCGCGTTTTGCTGCTGCTTGAAGGTTGACTTGGTTAGTACCAATACAGAAACAACCGACGGCAACCAGCTTTTCAGCTGCATCAATAACTTCTTGGGAGATATTAGTGCGAGAACGAATACCAATGAAATGAGCATCTTTTACTGCTTCAAGAAGTTCATCTTCCGGTAGCGAGCCTTTGTGGTACTCAATGTTTGTGTAACCAGCGGCTTGCAGTACTTCTACAGAAGAAGGGTGAAGACCTTCTAGAAGTAGAATTTTAATTTTTTCTTTTTCCAGTGAAACTTTGGCCATTGTTCTCGTCCTTAAAATGGAAAGGTTGGGCAAATGCGGCGCACGTGCTACAAAATGGCTGAAAGGGGAACAAATTCACCACTTTGTTAGGAGACAAACGTTTTCCCTGTGCGTCTTCTGAACAATAAAGTAACAAAAAAAAAATGTTTTGGGTAAGAAAATTACGGAATAAGACATAATTTTACAGCAATAAAGCAAAAAAAACGGCGCCCTAGGGCACCGTATGTAATGAAGTAACAGAAAAACTCAATCTTCTATTATTTATTCTTCGATTTTTGCACCTTCAGGCGTGCCGGTGATAACCACATCAGCACCACGGTGAGCGAACAGACCAACCGTCACCACACCAGCTATACCATTGATGATATCTTCTAGTTGTTTCGGGTTTTCGATCGCCATGCCGTACACATCTAGGATCACGTTGCCGTTATCGGTTGTGCAGCCTTCGCGGTAAACTGGGTCACCACCAAGCTTAACCAACTCACGTGCCACGTATGAACGTGCCATTGGGATTACTTCAACAGGCAGTGGGAATTTACCCAACACATCAACTGCTTTAGTACCGTCAACAATACACACAAACTTATCAGAGATAGCCGCTACGATTTTTTCACGAGTCAAAGCAGCGCCGCCGCCTTTGATCATATCGCGAGTTGGGTTGATTTCATCTGCGCCATCAACATAGATGTCTAGCTTAGCGACATCGTTACACTCATACACTTTGATCTCTAGCTCTTCTAGTCGCTGCGTTGAAGCAACAGAGCTTGAAACCGCACCTTTGATTTTGTCTTTCATTGTGCCAAGTGCGTCGATGAAGTGATTTACTGTAGAGCCAGTACCTACACCTACAATGCTGCCTTCTTCAACATATTGAAGTGCTGCCCAGCCAGCTGCTTTTTTCATTTCATCTTGAGTCATGCCATTCTCCTGAATAAGGTCTTGCGCTTTGAATTGATCGTTTGCGTAATGATGAAGTTAACGTTTAGATATTGAGTTAACGTTTCTATATCGAGGTTAACGTTTGCGGCGCGATTATAGCGCTTTAATGGTTGTTTTCCCATTGCCAAGTTTTACTCGGAGTCACGATTTTAGGTAACGGAATGTCCCATTCTTCAATCGGTAGCGTATCAACATGTTGGCAATCATGAGCCAAACCAATAGGAGCTGCACCTTCGCCCGTCTCGAACCACTTTGCCAAGGTGCGATCGTAATATCCGCCGCCCATACCTAAACGATGGCCATGGGAGTCAAAGCCGACAAGGGGCGTAAGAATAAGGTCGAGTTGCTGACAAGGTTTAACCAGCATTTGATTGAGCTGAGGTTCGACAATACCGTACTTATTCAAGACCGTCGGTGTGGTTGGCGAGTAGTGTAAAAACAGCAGGTGCCCGGCAGAGAAGGGGTGCAATACTGGTAAATAAGTGTGCTTACCTTGCGCCCATAACCATTCGATTAAAGGCTGAGTATCGAGTTCGCCATCGATAGAGATATAGAGGGCAATATGCTGAGCAGACTGAATTTCATCAAGCTGCATGCACTGCTTAACTAAGTCGATACCGGATTGAGTTTGTTGGTCGCCAGATAAGGCATTGCGTTTGATACGGATCTGTTTGCGAAATTCGCTGCGTGTGAGCGTCTTCATAAGAAGGGATACCCCAAAGTGCCGTTGAGAATAGATGGCCCTTGAACCAGCGAGTTCAAGGCGGATCAGCAATGATTACCGTAGGCTTCTCGGTCGGGCCGAGCATGCTCAATAGCACTCAAGTACTAACCCTTAGGGATTGCTTATCGGCTCGGGGACGTGAATCCTCTGACAAACACTCCAGGGTAAATTTTGTGTACGCTATTGCTGTCCGTGCTTAACTTTACTGAGGACATCTGAAAGTGATGTCGTGAGCTGTTCCATTCGCTCGGTCAGTGCGTTTTGTTCATCATTTGCTTCAAACTTCTTGGTTTGTAATTCGTAGCAAATATTCAGAGCTGCGATAGTCAGCAGCTTCACTTCATTGGTTACCTTAGTACGTTCAGCCATCTCTTTCAATCGATTATCAAGATCGGCCGCCGCTGCAATCAATGACTCTTCTTGCCCTGGTGGACAATTCACTCGAGTCAGTTTTCCTAATATTTCAACGTCTACCGCTTGATTACTCATGATGGATGAACTCTTTAACGCGCTATTTTAAGGCTGTTGCCCTTCGCCATTTTTTGAGAAAGAAAAAGTGCAAGTACCGATGAGGAAGCAATCTCCTCTGAGGGAGAAACTATAGGTAAACCGCTATTAAGATTCAAGCTTTTCAGAGTGACTGTTTGTAAATGAGAGCTTGAGCACACAGTAATTCAGCAAATTGAACAATTGGTAGTCAGTCATCCTTCAATTGCTGGGGATCGATGCTTACCAGAATTGGGGTGAAGTGGTACGATTATACTATCGATATAAAGAATAACTGAGCGAGCTATCTGATGAGCGAAACTACTTTACCTGACTACCTAACGGTTGCGACTGAACTTCAATCGGCAAGTCTAGCCGTAACCCCTGCTGAGATGCATGGTTTATTAACGGGTATGTTAAGCGGAGGCTTAAACCTTGCAGATAAAAGCTGGCAACCACTGATCTTCGATTACACCAATGAAGGTATGGGCTGGCCAGATCGCGCGCTAACGCTTGCGGAAGCAACACTGAAAGTCACAACCAGTGAAATCACAGGCTCAGGCATGGAACTGTCTATGCTGCTGCCGGACGAAGACGCAAGCGCAAGCCTATTTGACTTGGCTGATGGTGTGTCTGATTGGATTAACCATTTCATTTCTGGTCTAGGCTTGGTTGGCGCTCAATTGAACAAAGCGTCTGACAGTACAAAAGAAGCATTAGTTGATCTAGAAGAGATGGCCAAGCTAGGCATTGACGAAGATGATGATCTGGAAGAGCAAGCGCAGCTTCTAGAGCACGTTATTGAGCACGTAAAAGCGTGTGCACTAACGATTCATGCTGAATTTGGTGCTCGCCCATCTGAAGATGCGGCGCCTACCATTCATTAATTCGTTGGCCGGTTTGAGGTTATGATGGCTCAGTATGATGTTGTAATTGCTGGTGGCGCAATGGCAGGGGCAACCTTAGCCCTTGCTTTGAATCACCTAAGCCAAGGTTCACTGTCGATTGCGGTAGTGGAGCCTTATCAGGTTGATCATCAAGCTCACCCTGGGTTTGATTCTCGTTCGATTGCTTTGTCCTATGGCACAGTGCAGATCCTGGATTCTTTGCGCTTATGGCAATCTATCGCTCCGGTCGCGACCCCGATTAAAGATATCCATGTTTCGGATCGCGGGCATGCCGGAATGACAGACATCTACAGTGAAGAGCTTGCTGTAGATGCGCTTGGCTACGTGGTCGAGTTAGCAGATGTGGGTCGAATCTATCAGCAGAAACTTGAATCAGAAGCGGCAATTACCATGCTTTGTCCTGAGTCTGTTAGTAAAGTTGAACGTGAAGAAGCGTTGACGACGATTGAACTGACAAGTAGGCAAACAGTAACCACTAAGTTACTGGTTGCTGCTGACGGTGCAATCTCAACCTGTTGCCAACAGCTCAATATCTCATTGAGTGAGCATGACTTTGAGCAAGTCGCTGTGATTGCCAATATTGTGGCGAGTGAACCTCACCAAGGTCGCGCATTTGAGCGTTTTACCCATCATGGGCCAGTTGCTCTATTACCGATGAGTGACAACCGTTTATCGCTGGTTTGGTGTTTAACACCAGAGCAAGCACAAAAAGTGATGACGCTAAACGACAATGAATTTCTTGAGCAATTGCAGAATGACTTTGGCTGGCGACTTGGCCGATTAGAGAAGGTCGGCAAGCGCGCGAGTTACCCTCTGATTCTTCGTCACCGACAGCAAAATATCTCTCATCGATTTGCCATTGTTGGTAATGCTGCTCAAACGCTTCACCCAATTGCGGGGCAAGGCTTTAACCTAGGCATCCGAGATGTGGCTTCCTTGGCAGAAGAGTTGTGTACCCAGTTAGATGATGTAGGTCGTTACCGTGGTCTTGTTAACTTTAGAAAGCGTAGAGAACAAGACCGAGACGCAACGATCACGTTGACTTCAAGCCTAGTTCACCTGTTCTCAAACGATTATATGACCGCTCGCATTGGGCGTAATCTTGGGTTAGCCGTAATAGATAACCTTCCACCACTTAAAGGTCCACTTTTGCGTCATACGCTTGGCCTAGTAGAAAGATAAGGTAATAAATAATGATGCAAAGTGTTGATATCGCGATTGTTGGTGGTGGCATGGTTGGCCTAGCGCTTGCTGCTGCCCTAAAAGACAGTGACCTAAGAATCGCTGTCATTGAAGGCAGAGCGCCTAGTGAAGGGCTGAGTGAGCTGCCTGATGTGCGTGTATCCGCGTTGAGTCGTTCTAGTGAAGTGATTCTTCGTAACCTAGGTGCATGGCAAGGTATCGAACAAAGACGCGCTGCACCGTATCAAGCGATGGAAGTGTGGGAACAAGACAGTTTCGCTCGTATTGAGTTTGACTTGACACGCTTGGCTCAGCCTAATCTTGGTCATATCGTTGAAAACCGTGTGATTCAATTAGCGCTGCTTGATCAGGTTAAGAAACAAGACAACGTCAGCCTGTATATGCCCGCAACGTGTAAAACGATGGCGATTGGTGAAAGTGAAGCTTGGTTAACATTGGACAATGGTCAAGCACTGACAGCTAAGTTAGTTGTTGGAGCAGACGGCGCAAACTCTTGGGTTCGTAAGCAGCAAGATATCCCATTAACACATTGGGATTACGGACACAGTGCGATTGTCGCGAACATCAAAACCACAGAGCCGCACCACAGCGTTGCTCGTCAAATCTTCACGCCTCAAGGCCCATTGGCATTCCTACCAATGCAACCAAGCAACATGAGCTCGATTGTTTGGTCTACGGAACCAAATCGTGCCGAGAACCTCGTATCAATGTCGGATGCTGAATTCAACAAGCAGTTAACAGCTGAGTTCGATGCAAAGCTGGGCTTATGTGAAGTGGTTGGTGACCGTTTTGCCTTCCCACTGCGCATGCGTTATGCGCGTGACTTTGCGGTAGAGCGTGTGGCTTTGGTTGGTGATGCTGCTCATACCATTCACCCATTAGCAGGGCAGGGCGTGAACCTTGGCCTATTAGACGCAGCAAGCCTAGCGCAAGAGCTGTTAAAGCTATGGTCTGCGGGTGAAGACATTGGCACCAAGCGTAATCTTCGCGGCTACGAGCGCTGGAGAAAAGCAGAGGCGGCGAAAATGATTGCTTCAATGCAGGGCTTTAAAGATCTGTTTGAAGGCGATAACCCAGCTAAGAAGCTGATTCGTGGCATTGGTATGAAGCTTGCGGGCCAATTACCGGGTGCGAAAGATGAGATCATGAAGCGCGCACTGGGTTTGTCTGGCAATCTTCCTGACTTAGCTAAGCGTCCAGTGACTCATCGATAATGACATAGTGTTCTGGTGGTATATCGAATCATCATTGATACGAAAATTGGTACGAAAAAAGGGTTGGCATAATGCCAACCCTTTTTGTTTTTAATTCTGTAGATAATCAGGTCATGCGTACGCGCAGCGCAGTTTCATGATTTCACTATTTATTTCTTTCACTGTTTGAAAGTGACGTTTTTCTGCTCGGTCTGGTAGCACTAGCTTACCGTTATCAAACTCAAATTTTCCTACGCCGTAAATGTAGATTCGTCCTTTGAAAAGTCGACTTACATGTTTAGCAATCATACTCGGTGTATAGCGCTTAAACAGTCTCATTCTTAATTATCCTTATATTTACCTAGCCTGCATATTATAGAAAAACTCCGAGATAATAATTGTGATAAGCATGGAGTTATATGCAGTAGCGTTGACGTTAATTAGATATTTGTGCTGTTCTAAGCACTTTCTTCAGTAAATATCTATTTTTACGTGAGCTCCTCCCCAAAATAATACTGAGTGGTGAACTGCCGTGAACTTTTCTGTTCAGTATTAAGCAGTGATAATGTTACAAGTATAAGAATAGGCGGGATTTTTTTGTTTGTGTAATCAAATTGTAAATTTCGGACAAAAAAAAGCCCGTCTAAAACGGGCGAATAGTCACAGATGCATTACACAAAAGTGGATACTGATGTTACTCAGTGGATTCACTTGCACTGATTTGCTTAATAGCTAGTCAGTAAATTTACAATAACGCAAATTTAACTTTGTGACTACTTATGCTTTTATTTTGAGTAACTATTTATTAATGGTGTGTTCTTCTTATGACGAAGTTCACATTAAAAATGTACTCAATGAAATATTCAAATGAAGTTTGCGAAGCATGATCTGATCGAAACGATCATCGACTGATGTCCGCGACGGTCGGTGCACATAGCGCCATAAGATCATTGAGATCCAACGCAACGCCAGCCATTCGGTCGCCGGAGCTAATGGTTACGGTCGAGTTGTTTTGAATGGAAGGATCAAAAATGATCGGCATGTGTCTCTTGAGAGCGAGCGGACCAACACAACCCACTTTAAAACCGGTGATCGCTTCAACATCAGCGAGCGACACGCAGGTCATTCGACGGCAATTCAGTACCGAGCGTACTTTCTTGGGGTCGACAGAGCGATCGCCAGCAGTACAGGCTAACGCATACTGGTTGCCCATATCCTTGAGCAGGATGCACTTCACCATTTGAGAGGCGTCGATGCCTCGCTCTTGTGCGGTTTCTTCAATGCTGGTGGTTGGCTTGCTTTGCATCAGCAGGCGATAATTCACCTGCTGTTGATCCAGCCATTGTGTAATCTGCGTTTCCACGTGGTTACTCGTCGTCAAGGCTGTACGGCAGTGGCAGGATATTCCATGTTTGATCAGGCTGCGCGGTCAGTCGCAGCTGAACATCGTCATCAAGGTTGTTTGGCAGTACCATCAAACCAATCGCTCGGTTATCAGCAAATTGATAGACGTTTAATAGTCGGCCTGCGCCACGCCAGTTCTCACCCACACTACGTTCCAGTTCAATAGGGTTTTCTAACGACAGCACGTCCGCAGTTGTGCCCGACACAATGCGCATCTCACGCTTGTTCATGCCACGGTACTTAGCACGAGCAACCGTTTCTTGACCTGTGTAACAGCCTTTTGAAAAGCTGATACCGCCAATCGCTTGCAGGTTAAGCGCTTGAGGGATGTGCTCGTTTTGCTCTGCTTTCGATAGGTTAGGCTGAGCATCAAGAATTTCATGATATTGCCAAAGTGTTTCTGATACTTTCTCCGCAGCGCTGTTTGATACCAAGGCTTCAGCGGCTTCTTCTGTCACAAGTAGAGCCCAGCGGTTATCTGCAACTTGAACCGCTGTACCACCAGAGATAGCACGCACATTACCTTGGCTTTCTGAAATAGAATCAATGTATTGATTAGCTGACGAACCCATCACACCGATAACAACGTCAGACGTTTGCTCGATATCGACCTTAGAGAACACCGCGTACTTCTTGATTTCAACGAGCTCGACTTCAATCGCTGATTTAGGTTGCATGAGTGCGTAGCCACCGTTGTGGTGGAACAAACGAAAGATACTCCATACCTTTCCTTTTGCATCACAGTGCGCGCCTAATGTGGATTCATCATTAGGAAGAGTGACGACATCGCACGTTACTTGACCCTGTAGGTACGACTTTTTGTCATCGCCTATCATGGTAATTGCACTCCAGTCTGATACGTGTGTCATCATCAGTTCTGGAAGCGATTCATTTTGCGTATGAGCGAGTGGCTGAAATATGTTTTTCCAATCCATTTTATCTTTCCTAAGAATTTTATTTGGCTCTATGTTAATCCGGTTCTGTTTCTTTGTCAGCCTAGGTTTTTTTGTGAGCTTAGATAGGGACTGTGACTCACATAGTAGTTGCAAGGCGTATGACTTGTTACACTCCGAGAAAGAAAAATTATAGGTGAGGATAGCCAATGTACACTGCAGAGCAGAAAGCACGAATTAAATGGGGTTGCCGTCGCGGCATGTTAGAACTTGATGTAGTCATCATGCCATTTTTCGAAGAGTGTTTTGATTCATTGCAAGAGCAGGAACAGCGCGAGTTTGTTTCTCTATTAGAGTGTGATGATCCAGATTTGTTTACTTGGGTAATGGGCCACGGACGCAGTGAAAACCTAGGCCATGCATCAATGGTTGATAAAATTGTCGCACACAACCTCAGCAAGGTTCGTTAAGCTTCAGCTTAACCCTTCGTATTCCGCATTATTTGCAAAAGGCACTATTTTTGGGTGCCTTTTGTTTTTCATTGTCCTGTCTTCTATTCCACTTGCCGCCAGCCTTTATTGCTTAGCTTTAATGATCCGCTTGTTCAGAAACAATCATGTGATTCTAAATAGTGTCTATGGGCGTTTTGATTACAGAGAGGATGGTGATATTCGACTCAATGACCGAACTTACCGACTCAAGTCCGTTGATAAGATCTGGGCGCAGTTCTTCGTTAAATTGCAGTTTGAATGTGGGCACTCGGTACTGCTTTGGCGGGACAGCTGTTGCGAGCGAGAATATCGCCATTTTCTGGCGAACTTACAACGAGCGCGCTAGAGAAGCCAAACTATTCGATGAAAGAAAGTATTAGATAAAAGAAAGCGTTAGACAAAAGAAAAGGGAGCACTCGGCTCCCTTTCGTTTAATCATTTTCCGCTGACGGCTAATTCGCTAAGCACGTTTAACCAATTATTATGATTGGCGTTTCTCTGGCGTCAGAATCGTTGGGCCACTGTCTTCTGCAAGTTCAGGGTAATCCAACGTGTAGTGGAGGCCGCGGCTCTCTTTACGTTGCATTGCACAACGAACCATTAGCTCTGCCACTTGTAGCAAGTTACGCAGTTCTAATAGGTTATTCGAAACCTTGAAGTAGCTGTAGTACTCATGAGTTTCTTGTTGCAGCATCTGAATGCGACGCAATGCTCGCTCTAGTCGTTTATCCGTTCGAACAATGCCCATGTAATCCCACATGAATAGGCGCAGTTCGTGCCAGTTGTGTTGAATGATAACTTCTTCATCACTGTTGGTGACCTGGCTTTCATCCCATGCTGGCAGTTCAGCGCACAGTTGAGATTGGTCGATGTTCTCAACGATATCTTTTGCTGCTGCCCATGCGTAAACCACACACTCAAGCAGTGAGTTAGAAGCCATTCGGTTTGCACCGTGTAAGCCGGTGTAGCTCACTTCGCCAATCGCATACAAGTTCGTTAGGTCGGTTTGACCCTGCTTATTCACCATGACACCACCACACGTGTAGTGAGCGGCTGGTACGATAGGGATCGGCTCTTTGGTCATGTCGATGCCCAAGTCCATCAAGCGAGTATGGATCATCGGGAAGTGCGCTGTGATGAATTCTTCAGGCTTGTGGCTGATATCAACATACATACAGTCGGCACCTAAGCGCTTCATTTCGAAGTCAATTGCACGAGCAACCACATCACGTGGCGCCAGTTCACCGCGCTCATCGAAGTCCTTCATAAAGCGAGAACCATCTGGACGACGCAAGTAAGCACCTTCACCACGCAGTGCTTCCGTTAGTAGGAAGTTACGCGCTTCTGGGTGGAATAAACAAGTTGGGTGGAACTGGTTGAACTCAAGGTTTGCCACACGACAACCCGCACGCCAAGCGATAGCAATACCATCACCTGAAGAAACATCTGGGTTAGAGGTGTATTGGTAAACCTTTGAAGCGCCGCCTGTTGCTAATACAACAAACTTAGCGCGCACGGTTTCAACATGTTCTTGGTTACGGTTCCAAATGTAGGCACCGATCACCTTGTCTTTTGAACCACCAATCTTATCTTCCGTGATCAAATCCAGCGCATTGTGGCGCTCGAAGATCTCGATATTTGGGTGGTTGTTGACGTTATCTTGTAGTGAGGTTTGCATCGCCATGCCAGTTGCATCGGCAGCGTGCAGAATTCTGCGGTGACTGTGGCCACCCTCACGAGTGAGGTGATATTTTGGTTGGCCTTCTGTGCTGTTCTCATCTTTATCAAATGGAACACCACCATCAATCAGCCATTGCACACACTCTTTCGCATTTTCAGCAATGAATTGAACTGTATCTTCTTCGCATAACCCAGCCCCAGCGATTTGAGTATCCTCTACATGAGACTCAATACTGTCCGACTCATCGAACACCGCGGCGATACCACCTTGTGCGTAATACGTCGATCCTTCGCTGCGTGGTCCTTTGCTTAATACAATTACTTTTGCATGTTCTGCTACGCGTAAGGCTAATGACAAGCCTGCCGCACCACTTCCTACCACTAATACATCACACTGATGTTCACGGTTTGCGTTCATAAAACTTATTAAATCCCGGGCTATAGTCGAGTTGTCCACTCTCAATTGACTTTGTCTTGTTTTAGGAGTTTGGCTAAGACTGTTATAATCTCTCCAGAGTCATCCTTAAACGCTATGCAAAATCAATATATAGACAGCTATCTAGAAATATTTAATTGCTCAATACCATTGCTTTTGCTCAAGTTTCCCCAAATTGATAGGGGTAGCTATTTTTATTACATCACATTGTGAAACAATAATGGCAAATAATTTTAAGAAAGTTGGAACTTTCGGTATTTGGCTTAGTCACAATAGTGCTCTTGTAGACGGTGGTGTCAATACTACATTTCGTATAATTAGTACCCATATCTGTGAAGGTGAGGGTTATAACAATAGGAGTACCCGCTCGAATGAACGAGCAGCTAACCGATCAAGTGTTGATTGAGCGAGTTCAGAGTGGAGATAAGCAGGCATTTAACTTACTAGTGGTTAAGTATCAAAACAAAGTTTGTAATCTTATCTCTCGATACGTGAATAATTCCGGTGATGTACCTGATGTAGCACAAGAAGCTTTTATTAAAGCTTACCGCGCGATACCTAACTTTCGTGGCGAGAGTGCCTTCTATACATGGTTATACCGAATTGCCGTGAACACCGCTAAAAATCATATCGTTGCCCAAAGCCGTAGGCCGCCAGCAACCGATGTAGATGCAGAAGATGCAGAATATTACGAAACAGGCAGCGCGTTAAAAGAAATATCGAACCCTGAGAACTTAACGCTGTCTAAAGAATTGAAACAAGTTGTTTTTGGAGCGATTGAAGCGCTACCAGAAGACTTAAAAACTGCAATGACGTTGCGAGAGCTCGAAGGTTTGAGCTACGAAGAGATTGCAGAAGTAATGGATTGCCCTGTAGGAACCGTACGTTCGCGTATTTTCCGAGCTCGTGAAGCGGTGGAAAAGAAAATCAAACCTCTTTTGCAACGCTAGAACTTGTAATAATTATGGTGAAAATAATGGCTGATAAAGAAAAGCTTTCGGCACTAATGGATGGTGAAACGATCGATAAAGCTCTCATTGTAGATCTAGAATCTGATCAAGAAAGCATGGATACTTGGCAGAGTTACCATTTAATTGGTGATGTTATGCGTGGGGATTCGCCAGAAACTCCAGAGTGGAACATTGCTAATAGTGTAGCGGCAGCGCTTGAGAACGAGCCTGCACATGGTTCAATGTCGAACCTGCACCAAGTGAATGTTGAACCTACTGTTGCTCCAATTGAAGAGCAACCTAAACCTCAGCAAGCGAAGCGTCAGCTTCCGGCGTGGTTACAACAGTTTGGACAAGTTGCCGTGGCAGCGTGTGTTTCATTAGCCGTTGTATTAGGTGTTCAACAATATGGTGGTAGCGACCCTGCAGCACCAGAGCAGTTGCCTGTACTCCAGACGATTCCATTTGCCGGTTCTGCGGAACCAGTAAGTTTAACGCGTGACTCTGTTGAGAAACCAGCATCTGAAGCTAACTTGCAAGAGCAGCGCAAACGCGTTCATGCATTGTTAGAAGATTATGAGCTGCAGCTAAGATTAAACAGTGATGCATCGCCAATGCAAGATGCACATCTAGAATCGGACATTGAATGAAGAAAATCCTGGTCAGTGCACTGACACTGTTCAGCTTGATGTCTCCAACAGCCTTTGCAGAGGAAACCACTGCAAAGGCCTTGTTGCATCAAATGAACGAGGCCAGTCAGCATCTAAATTACGAACTCTCCTACATTTTGATAAAGAAGAGCAGTATTGAGCCTCTTGTTTATCGCCATGCGGTTAACGACGACCAACAACTTGCACACCTTGTTTATCTAAGCGGCCCTGTTCGTGAAGTCATTCGACGTGGCAACGAAGTTAGCTACATCGAGCCGGGTACAGAGCCATTTACGATTCAGTCAGGCAGCATGGTTGCGCCTGTTATTCCGATGATTAATCGAGATATCGAATCTCTGAATCAGTACTACGACTTTGTGAAAGTTGGTCGCTCTCGTGAAGCAGGTAGCACCACTCAAGTGCTGCGTGTCGTGCCGAAAGATGGCCTTCGCTACTCTTACGTGGTTTGGGTAGACGAAAAAACGAATCTTCCTTTGCGTGCCGACCTTTTGGATCGTGATGGCGAAGTGCTTGAACAGTACCGCACTATCTCTTACGTGGTGAACGATAAGATTGCTGAGGCTATGGGTGGCTTGAGCCAAGCTCAATTGCCGAAAGTTTTATCATTACCGGAAGGCTTAGTGAGTGAAACTAACTGGCAAGCGTCGTGGATTCCTGAAGGGTTTAAATCAAAAGAGCTTAGCCGCTATCAAATGGCTGCGACCGATAAAATGGTTGAAAGTCAGCTTTTCAGTGATGGACTGTTTAACTTTTCGGTTTATATCGCGGAAAAAGATGAGCATTCATTGAAAGGGCAGCTGGTGCGTCAAGGGCGTAGAACCTTGCACAGCTTAGTGATTGGCGATAAAGAGATCTCTGTGGTTGGTGACATTCCGCCGGCAACTGCAAAACGTATTGCTCAGTCAGTTACATTTAATAAATCGGTACAAGCGCAATGATGACCGCGCTGGCGACCGTTAGCTCGGTTGAACAAAAAGGTAAGCAATACTTTGTTCAATTGAGCTGCGAACAACAAACCAGTTGTAGCAGCTGTTCTTCTCAAAAAAACTGCGGTACGGGTATTGTGACCAAGGCTGTTGGCAATAAATCTTTGTTTTGGCAGCTTAAAACCAAAAGCTTAGTCAAAGCTGGACAAATCGTAGAAATTGGCTTTCCAGAAAAAAGCCTACTTCAGTCGGCGGCGATTGTTTATCTCATCCCACTTTTCATGTTGATGATTGGTGCTGGTTTTGGGCAACTCTTGTTACAACCCTTACTCCAGGGGGGCGAGGGCATTGTTATCTTAAGTGCAGCACTGTTTACTGCTGGTGGGATTGCCTTAGCGAAGCGGTTAGCCAAACCCATGGAAGACAAATCCAAGCAAGAAGTCGTCTTGATTCGAATCCTAGGTGAGTCTCTCGTCTAATTTATGATGCTTCTTGCCCTTAAATTGGGTAGAATCTGCCAACTTGATTGAAATGCCGCCACCAATGCTGACTGTAGATTGGACGCGTCGCGGCTTTCTTATTATCCCTATTCAAAGAGTTTAGTCACACCAAGCCTATGAAGCACATTCGTAATTTTTCGATTATCGCCCACATCGACCACGGTAAGTCGACCCTTTCTGACCGCTTAATCCAAGTTTGTGGAGGATTAAGTGAACGTGAGATGGCAGCTCAAGTCCTCGATTCTATGGATATAGAACGCGAGCGTGGTATTACAATTAAAGCGCAGAGTGTGACTTTAGATTACAAAGCTAAAGATGGTGAAACTTACCAACTTAACTTTATCGACACTCCTGGACACGTAGACTTCTCTTACGAAGTATCTCGTTCTCTAGCGGCTTGTGAAGGCGCACTACTTGTAGTGGATGCTGGCCAAGGTGTTGAAGCACAAACTCTAGCAAACTGTTACACAGCAATCGAAATGGAACTGGAAGTAGTGCCAATCTTGAACAAGATTGACCTACCAGCTGCTGAACCAGAACGTGTTGCTGAAGAAATCGAAGAGATCGTTGGCATCGATGCGATGGAAGCGACTCGCTGTTCTGCGAAAACAGGTTTGGGTGTTGATGATGTTCTAGAAAACATCGTGACGGCAATCCCGCCACCGGAAGGTGATCCTGAAGCGCCTCTACAAGCGTTGATCATTGACTCTTGGTTCGATAACTACCTTGGCGTAGTTTCTTTGGTTCGTATCAAAAACGGTAAGCTGAAGAAGAACGATAAGATCAAAGTAATGTCGACAGACCAAGTATGGGGTGTTGACCGTCTAGGTATCTTCACGCCTAAGCAAATCGATACTACAGAGCTAAATACTGGCGAAGTAGGTTGGGTTGTTTGTGGTATTAAAGACATCCTAGGTGCACCGGTTGGTGATACGTTGACGCTTGCAAAAGGCGGCAGCACTGAACGTCTACCTGGTTTCCAAAAAGTGAAGCCTCAGGTATACGCTGGTCTATTCCCTGTATCATCTGATGACTACGAAAACTTCCGTGACGCGTTAGGCAAATTAAGCCTGAACGATGCATCACTGTTCTTTGAACCAGAAAGTTCAGCAGCACTTGGTTTTGGTTTCCGTTGTGGCTTCTTAGGAATGCTTCACATGGAGATCATCCAAGAGCGTCTAGAGCGTGAATACGACCTAGACCTAATCACAACTGCTCCAACAGTAGTGTATGAAGTTGTAAAAACAGATAAAACGGTTCTTTACGTTGATAGCCCGGCTAAACTGCCAGCGGTTAATGACCTAGAAGAAATTCGTGAGCCAATTGCACGCTGTAATATTCTGGTACCTTCGGATTACCTAGGTAACGTAATCACACTGTGTGTTGAGAAGCGTGGCGTACAAGTAGACATGGTCTACCACGGTAACCAAGTTGCTGTGACGTACGATCTTCCTATGGCAGAAGTAGTTCTAGACTTCTTCGACCGTCTGAAGTCAACGTCTCGCGGCTATGCATCATTGGATTACAACTTCCAACGTTACGAGCCATCAAACATGGTACGTGTAGACGTACTGCTGAATGGCGAAACAGTTGATGCACTAGCTATCATTACGCACAAAGATATTGCTCAGTCTCGTGGTCGTCTACTGGTAGAGAAGATGAAAGAATTCATCCCTCGTCAGATGTTCGATATCGCGATTCAAGCAGCGATTGGTAACCACATCATTGCTCGTTCTACAGTGAAACAACTGCGTAAGAACGTAATCGCAAAATGTTACGGTGGTGATATCAGTCGTAAGAAGAAACTTCTTAAGAAACAAAAAGAAGGTAAGAAGCGTATGAAGCAGATCGGTAACGTTGAACTGCCTCAAGAAGCTTTCCTTGCAATCCTTCATGTTGGCAAAGACTAGGTATCAATCGCACTAACTATCTGCTGAACATTACTGGTTAAAATCGTTTATTTCTTTGTTGCAAAGATTGCAATTAGGCCCACTAGTCACTGCACTTTGCGCCTCGAACTAAACGATTTTTCCTGCGTAATCTCCCCAGCATTTAGTCAGCATGATTGATACAGATTAGAAATATTAAGCAGAGTGAAAGGGTTATACTCTTTCACTTTCGTTATTTTTAAAGAAATGAAATTTAAGGGATATCAATGGCTAATACATTTTCGCTTATCTTAGTGATCGTAACTCTAGTGACCGGCATTGTATGGGCGTTGGAAAAGTTTGTGTGGGCGAAGAAGCGCCAGCAAAAGCTTGCTGACGTTGAAGCACAATCGAATGGCCTAGACGCTGAAACCAGCGCAAAAGTTACGGCTCAACCTTGGTGGGTTGAGAACAGTGTGTCCATTTTCCCGGTAATTGCATTTGTTTTGATCTTGCGTTCATTCATCTATGAACCGTTTCAAATCCCTTCTGGCTCGATGATGCCAACCCTTTTGGTTGGTGATTTCATCTTGGTAGAGAAGTACGCGTACGGTCTAAAAGACCCAGTATGGCGCACTCAACTGGTAGAAACGGGCAAGCCAGAGCGTGGTGATTCAATCGTATTTAAGTACCCACCTCAGCCTAACATCGACTACATCAAGCGTGTTGTTGGTATGCCAGGTGACACCATTCGCTACAGCAGTCGTAAAGAGATCTGCATTCAGGCGAAGGGTACAAGTAGCTGTGAACCAGTGAAACTAAGTAATGTTGAAGAGAGCCAATTTATTCAAGATGGTGTGCCTCTGATTCAGCTGAACGAACAGCTTGGAGACGTAGAACACCAGATTTTAGTTAACCCATTGCGCCGCGATCGTGTGCAAGCATATCAGCCTCGCAATGGTGTTAACGAATGGGTCGTTCCAGAAGGCCAGTACTTTGTGATGGGTGATAACCGTGACAACAGTGCCGATAGCCGTTACTGGGGCTTTGTCCCTGAAGCAAACCTTGTTGGTAAGGCCGTTGCTATTTGGATCAGCTTCGAATTCGAACGCGGTTCAGACAGTGTACTTCCAACATGGATTCCTACTGGTGTGCGTTTTAATCGCATCGGTGGGATTCATTAATCGATCACATAACACATCGAGAGAGCATGAATTCTCCAATTGATAAACTAGAGAGAAAGATTGGCTATCAGTTTAATGATGCCGATCTTATCCACTTGGCGCTGACTCACCGCAGCGCCGCAGGTAAACATAACGAACGTCTTGAGTTTCTGGGCGATTCAATTTTAAGTTTTGTTATCGCTGATGATCTTTACCACCGTTTTCCTAAGGTAAACGAAGGTGATATGAGCCGCATGCGCGCAACATTAGTACGTGGTCATACATTGGCAGAACTAGGTCGTGAATTCGAACTAGGAGATTACTTAAAATTAGGTCCAGGTGAGTTGAAGAGTGGCGGTTTCCGTCGTGATTCTATTCTAGCGGATGCGGTTGAAGCGGTCATCGGCGCTGTCTATTTAGATAGTGATACCGAGACGGTTCGCGGCATTATTTTAAGCTGGTACCAATCTCGCCTAGATGCTATTCAGCCTGGAGTATCTCAAAAAGATCCGAAAACTCGCCTACAAGAGTTTTTGCAAGGTCGAAGAAATCCTCTACCTGTCTACACAGTGACTAATATTAAAGGTGAAGCACACAATCAAGAGTTTACGGTTGAGTGTGAAGTGGCAGGTGTGGATAAACCTGTTATCGGTAAAGGCACTAGCCGCCGCAAGGCAGAACAAGCGGCTGCTGAAACAGCATTAGAGCAACTAAGCAATGTCTGATAACAACCAAGATTTCGATATCGATGCATTCTTTTCATCTGATAGCAAAAAAACAGGCCTACCGGAAAACCAACACTGTGGCTTCATCGCTATTGTCGGTCGCCCAAATGTAGGTAAGTCGACGCTTCTGAACCATATTCTGGGTCAGAAGATTTCTATTACATCACGTAAACCACAGACGACACGTCACCGTATTATGGGCGTTGAAACTGAGGGTGATTACCAAGCGATCTTTGTTGATACTCCTGGACTTCATATTGAAGAAAAGCGTGCCATCAACCGCTTGATGAACCGTGCGGCGAACAGCTCATTGAGTGATGTAAACCTAGTATTCTTCCTTGTCGATGGTACTCACTGGACTGACGACGATGAGATGGTTCTGAACAAACTGAAGAAGACTGACTTCCCAGTTGTACTTTGCATCAACAAAGTAGATAACGTTCAAGACCGTACTAACGTGATGCAGCACATGATGGAAGTCTCTAAGAAGATGGACTTCATTGATGTAGTGCCAATCTCAGCGAAGCAAGGTAAAAATATTGATGTACTGCGTAAGCACGTACGTGAACATTTACCTAAAGCGACACACCACTTCCCTGAAGAATACGTGACTGATCGCTCGCAACGTTTTATGGCCTCTGAAATTATCCGTGAAAAGCTGATGCGCTTTACGGGTGACGAGCTACCTTACTCGGTAACGGTTGAAATCGAACGTTTCGATTACAACCCAGATAACGATGGCTTCCACATCAATGCACTGATTCTTGTTGAGCGTACAGGCCAGAAGAAAATGGTGATTGGTAAAGCGGGCGAGAAGATCAAAACGATTGGTCGTGAAGCACGTATCGATATGGAAGAGCTATTCGGCCGTAAGGTTTACCTAGAGACTTGGGTCAAGGTTAAATCTGGCTGGGCTGATGATGAGCGTGCACTTCGCTCGTTAGGCTACATCGACGATCTATAATATATTGAACGTCACTTTCTGAGATTAAGAAAGTTGAACTGAAGATAAATCCAAGAGAGAGTGCGAACTCTCTCTTTTTGTATCTGTAATAAGGGTAAGTGATTGAGCGAAGGGTTACAGCGATGCTTTGTGTTGCACCGTCGACCATACAGTGAGTCGAGCCTGATCTTGGACGTCTTCAGCGAAGAGTTCGGTCGGGTGACGTTGATGTCTAAAGGCGCTCGCAGCAAGCGTTCCAATTTGAAAGGTGCATTACAACCTTTTACGCCGCTATTGCTTAAGTGGTCTGGTAATGGTTCGATGAAAACCTTACGCCAAGCTGAACCCATCAGCTTGGGGCTCCCTCTCGCCGGTATTAATCTGTATTCAGGCATGTACGTGAACGAGCTTATCGGTCGGGTATTGATGGCGGAAGTACCGATGCCTGCACTTTTTCACGACTATCTTCATGCTTTAACAGAGCTGGCGCATAATGATAATCCTGAGCCAGCACTGCGTCGCTTTGAGCTGGCTCTATTATCTGCTATGGGTTACGGCGTCGACTTTTTACACTGCGCGGGCACTGGCGAAGCGATTGATCCGAGCATGACTTATCGCTATCGAGAGCAGAAAGGTTTCATCGCTTCAGTACGTCGAGATAACCTGACTTTTATGGGCGATGAACTTATTGCAATCAGCGAACGTAGGTTTATCACTAAAGAGCAGTTAAAAGCGGCAAAACGCTTTACACGCATAGCCTTAAAGCCGTATCTTGGCGGCAAACCATTAAAAAGTAGAGAGCTATTTATGCCAACAATAGCCCTCTCCAGAGCACGGAGTATTGGAAAATGAGCTCAATCCTTTTAGGCGTTAATATCGACCATATTGCAACACTACGTAATGCACGTGGTACTAAATACCCAGATCCAGTACACGCAGCTGAAATCGCTGAACGTGCTGGTGCAGATGGCATTACTATTCACCTGCGTGAAGACCGTCGTCACATCGTTGATCGCGATGTGCGTATTCTGGCTGAAACACTTCAAACTCGCATGAACTTGGAGATGGCCGTAACGGACGAGATGGTTCAAATTGCACTCGATACTAATCCTGAGTTTGTTTGTCTGGTTCCTGAAAAACGTGAAGAGCTAACCACTGAAGGTGGCTTGGACGTAGTTGGTCAACTAGAGAAGATCAAAGCGGCGACACAAAAACTGTCTGCAGCAGGTATCAAGGTATCTCTGTTTATCGATGCTGACCGTGAGCAAATCGATGCTGCAAAAGCGTGTGGCGCACCGTTCATTGAACTGCACACGGGTCACTATGCTGATGCTAAGACAGAAGAAGATCAACAAGACGAGCTTAAGAAGATCGCAGCAGGCGCAAGCTATGCAGATGACTTAGGTATCACAGTCAATGCGGGTCATGGTCTGACTTACCACAACGTAGCACCGATTGCGGCACTTCCAGAGATCTACGAGCTGAACATCGGTCACTCGATCATGGGACGTGCAGTGTTTGATGGCTTAAACAAAGCCGTTGCAGACATGAAAGCAATCATGGAAACAGCACGTAACAACGCTTAGTTCGGCAAGTCGTCGGCACTAAGCGATGTACAGTTAATCATTAGACAGAAGTTAAGTAGTAGAGGAAACATGGCAGTTGTTGGATTAGGTACAGATATCGCAGAAATCGAACGTGTCGAGAAGGCGCTGTCGCGAAGTGGCGACGCTTTTGCTCAGCGTATTTTGACGGATTCTGAGTTTGAAGTATTCCAACAGTTGAAGCAAAAAGGCCGTTACCTTGCAAAACGTTTTGCTGCTAAAGAAGCTGCATCTAAGGCGTTAGGTACGGGGATTGCGCTGGGTGTTACCTTCCACGACTTTGAGATTTCAAACGATGAGCATGGTAAGCCAGTATTGAGCTTACACAAGAAAGCGCGTGAAATCGCAGAGGCGAATGGCACAACATCGATTCATCTGACTATCTCGGATGAGCGTCACTACGCTGTGGCAACGGTGTTACTCGAATCGTAAACAGATTATCGCGACTTTATATCTAGTGCTCTTGGCTCTAGACAGAAAAAAGCAGAGCTCATGAGCTCTGCTTTTTTATTGGCGGGTAAACCCTCTAAAGAATACTAGTGAGTAACAAGTACCCGCTAGGCCTTCGCCTGTTTCAAGTAGTGAATCGCGGTTGCTTGAACCTTATCTAATTCATCCTGAAGCTCGAAAAGCTCAGGTTCAATGTCTTCAACAGAAGTACCTGAACGCAGCTCTTTCTCTATTGTCGCACATACCGATTTTAGCCTTGGTACGCCGCTGTACGAGCTGCTGCCATGCATCTTGTGAATGATGTGTATCAGCTCTTCAACTGGATAGTCACTGTCTTCTATCGCTTTGTCTGCTGCCTCATACACCTCTGGAATAAAGTCGACGAGCATTTGCAGCATATCGCGTGCGAGGTCTTCTTTATTGGCGGCTTGTTTCATCGCAGCTTGCCAATCAATGATGATGTTTGTGTGCACGCTGGCTTCAGTTTCTGACACCGGACCGTTGTCGACTTCAGCAGAGACCGCTGGGTGGTCTGGATCTATTTTTTCGATGAGCTCAACCTCAGAGGTCGAGCTCCAATGAATCAGAACCTGCTGTAAAACATGCTCTTCAATAGGTTTGGTTAGGTAGTCATCCATGCCCGCTTCAAGCAGTCGATCTCGTTCGCCAATCATTGCATGTGCGGTCACGGCAATTACAGGTGTATTCGCATTGTTCGCCAGTTTTTTGATGTTCTGACAAGCGGTTACACCGTCCATCTGTGGCATTTGAATATCCATGAAGATGATATCAAATGGCGTCTCTGTCGCTTTGTCTATCGCCTGCTGACCACTGGTACAACTGATGACGGTTTCTACACGCTCTTTAAGCAGCGCGGTAATCAACTTAAGGTTGGCTGGGTTGTCGTCTACTGCCATCACAGTAAGCGGTAACTTCTCTTCAGAATGCGTTTCAATCGCTGGTGCAATCAAGGTAGGTGCCTGATTCGATACCAGAGTTTGCAGCAACTTCTTACGAGAAAGAGGCTTGGTGATGCACTGAACATCGACCTCTTTCATTAGTTGCTCACCCAACGCTAGCTCGGTACTTGGTGTACCAATAATCACGTTTTGAGCAATCTTCTTCGCACCGATCGCCCAACCACTCACAGTATCAAATTGATACTCTTGGTTGGCGGCTAGGTTAAGCAGAACGTAGTCATACGAGGTCGTCTCATCTGGCATCACCGAACGATACGTTACCACTAAGCCTTCTTGGGTTAGGATTTGCTGAGTAATCGATGCCGCTTGCATGTTTGGCTCGATAAGCAGCAGTTGTTTGTCTTGCAGACACTGCGTCTCAATCAGCTCTGTCATCGGCATATCAGTCGTTGATAGTCTCAAGGTGAACCAGAAGGTAGAGCCTTGGTGAAGACGACTGGTTAGGCTGATCTCTCCGCCCATTTGGCTGACCAGTTTTTGGGTGATAACCAGACCTAAGCCTGTACCGCCGTAACGACGAGAGATACTTGCATCGGCTTGGCTGAAAGCTTGGAAAAGCTGAGCTTGTTGACGCTCAGAAATACCAATACCCGTATCGCGAACCATGAATTGCAGCTCGATGTTGTCTTCACTTTGTGAGCGAAGCTCAACGCTGATATCAATGTTGCCGCGTTCGGTAAACTTGATTGAGTTACCAACAAGGTTGGTTAGGATCTGCTGAATACGCAGTGGATCGCCCACCACACCTGGCGGTACTTTAGGGTCGATCTTCAGTGTCAGTTCTAGGCCTTTCTCATGAGCGTTGGTTGCTTGAAGGTTTACTACCTCTTCAAGGCTGGCTTGGAATTCAAATGGGATGTTCTCTAGGGCTAATTTACCGGCTTCAAGTTTCGAGAAGTCCAAGATATCGTTGATGATGCTAAGCAGGTTGTTTGCCGAGCGTTCAATGGTTTGCAGGTAATCGGTTTGACTGTTCGATAGGTGAGTCTTGAGCATTTGACGAGTAAAGCCAATCACACCGTTCAGCGGCGTTCTCAATTCGTGAGACATATTCGCTAAGAACTCAGACTTAACACGAGCCGCTTCTTGAGCGCGTTTCTTCGCGATGTCTAACTCAACGTTTTGAATCTCTAGCTGTTCAAGAGTTTCACGCAAATCTGATGTGGCCTGGTCGATACTGTGCTGCATCTCGACGTGATACTCTGATAGCGATACCGCCATCGCATTGATACCGTTTTTCAGCGAGTCTAGCTCACCATGCATCTTACCTTCGATACGCACATCTAGGTGACCTCGACGAATTCGGTCGACCATGTTTTTCATGTGTGTGATCGGTTGAGTGACATCGTGCATTAAGCGGAACGCAAACACGCCCGATAAACCAAGCCCGAGAATCAACACTAAGAATGCAGAGAACACTTCTTGATATTGCTGCAATCGAAGTGATGAAAGATCTAATTCAATCGCAATGTAGCCGATCGCTTGATTAGCTTGAGACTGACCGTTGGCTGAATTGATGTACTGGCCTTCGGCGATGATAGGTGTCCGCAGAATCAGCGTATTATCGAGAAGGTTCGATGAGCTTAAATGCGGGATCGGTTTATCTTTGGGGTAGGTCAGGCTTTCAAAATCGGGGTGGAAGTTTGAGGTTACAAACAACTCATGACGCTCATCAAACACCGCGATACTGCGCACTAGCTTAGAATTCTTTCGATGCGCATAGCTAATAAGCTGACGAACAGACTCTCGACTTTCGAGCTTCATGCCTGATTCACTCGTAATCGCAAGTGGCTCAATGATGCTAGTACCAGTGTTAACCACTTGACCTTCAAGGTCTTGATAGCGGTTAAATGAGAAAAATGCACTCAATAGCAACCCAATAATCAGGGTTGGAGCTAGAGTTAAGGTAATTACACGGGCTCTTAAGCCATATCTGGTCATGTTCTTTAATTACATCGAGGTCTGGATATGGGAAAATAACGCACACAATGGCGGTTAAGTGAACGGTAAGCTTAATCAAAGCCGTGACGTTCGACAATGATTCCAAGACATAATAGTGAGTCCTGGATACCAATTACTTATTAAAAGATACATTAGGCACAAGCAATGGCACGTTTTTTCCAACCAAAAAAGAAAACTCAACTCGAGACCAAGCATCAATCGGTTTTGGTTGAACGAATGGATCACAATGGCGCTGGCATCGCTTATCAAAAGAATAAACCGGTTTTCATTGATGGCGCATTGCCCGGTGAGCAGGTGGTTATTCAACTTACTGAGAGCAAAAGTAAGTTTTCGCGAGCTAAACTCATCAAGTTATTGAAGCCGAGCGAGCAGCGTTTAAAGCCGTTTTGTAAGCACTTTAATCAGTGTGGTGGCTGTCACCTTCAACACCTAGGTTACTCTTCTCAGGTTGAGCATAAATCGCAATCTCTGACGCACCTGATGAGCCAATACCAAACGGCGAACACTGAAGTTGCACAACCTATTGTCGGTGATGAAACCGGTTATCGACGTCGCGCACGTATCAGCCTATTTGTTGATAAGAAGACACAACAGCTTCAATTCGGTTTCCGTAAGAAGCAGAGTAAGCAGATTGAAAACATCACCGACTGTGCCGTGCTTGATCCTCGCCTTAATGTGTTGCTGCCAAAACTGAAAAATTTACTGAACACTTTCAACAGCCTTACGTCTTTAGGACACGTTGAATTGGTGTTGGGCGATACTGGCCCTGTTATGGTTCTACGTCACCTTAAGCCTTTAGTTGAAAAAGATGAGCAAGCGCTGATTGCGTTAGCAAAAGAAGAAGGCGCTACGCTGTACTCGATGCCTGAAACCGATAAGTTGGCCCGTCTGGTTGGTGATGCGCCTAGCTACAGCGAAACTGGCGTGACGTTACCGTTTGAGCCAAACCACTTTATCCAAGTAAACCAGAAAGTGAATCAGCAGATGGTGGCTCAAGCGATTGAGTGGCTAGAACCTCAAGCGGATGAGCGAGTGCTAGACCTGTTTTGTGGTCTCGGTAACTTTAGTCTGCCTATCGCGCAACAATCGGCGTTTGTGGTTGGTGTAGAAGGCGTTGATGAAATGGTTCAGCAAGCCGCATCTAATGCAGCGTTAAACCAGTTAAGCAATACGGAATTTTACCAAGCTAACCTTGAAGAAGACTTATCTTCACAGCCTTGGGCAAAAGAGAAATTCGATAAAGTATTGCTTGACCCGGCACGTGCGGGAGCGAGTGGGATCGTTGATCAAATTTCAGCGTTAGGAGCGAAGCGTGTGGTTTATGTTTCGTGTAATCCTGCTACTCTAGCTAGAGATTCTGAGAGCTTAGAAAAACAAGGCTATCAATTAGCCAAACTGGGTATGTTGGACATGTTCCCACACACCAGTCATCTAGAATCGATGGCTCTCTTTATCAAGGCTTAGAGGCCCTTAAACAAGGCTTCAAATGAATCACAAAGGCGCAGGGAAGCCTGCGCTGATATCAATATGGTCGAACTAACTTGGAACCAGTTAGTCATATTGAATTGGGTATAAAACATAATAACTAGGAAGGCATGATGGTTGCGGTACGAAGCGCACATTTAAACCCAAGCGAACAGTTTGAGCTAGAAAGTTGGATTGCGTCATTGAATCAAGACGCAAAAACCTCGAATAAACTGATTAAAGTTTATCGTCACTGTGAAGAACTTTTAAAAGATCACGAGCAAGCATCGCTCTTGCTTTGGCGTGGCCGTGAGATGATCGAAATCTTGGTCACCTTGTCCATGGACCGTGCCACTTTAATTGCTGCACAACTTTTCCCCGTCGTCTCAAGCGGCGTTTTTGAGCGCGAAGCGTTTGAAGAAAGCTACGGTAAAGAAACCGTAAAGTTGATCGATGGCGTTGAAGAAATGGCGGCCTTAGGCCAGTTAAACGTGACCCTTGAAGGCAGTGCTGCCTCGGGTCAAGTTGATAACGTTCGACGCATGCTACTGGCTATGGTCGATGATTTCCGCTGCGTAGTCATCAAACTCGCTGAACGAATCTGTAACCTTATCGAGGTAAAAAAAGCGCCTGATGCTGTGCGTCGCGCGGCCGCAAAAGAGTGTTCTAACATCTATGCCCCACTGGCAAACCGTTTAGGTATCGGCCAACTTAAGTGGGAAATCGAAGATTACGCATTCCGCTACCAACAACCAGATACCTACAAGCAGATTGCAAAACAGCTGTCTGAGCGTCGTATCGTTCGTGAACAATACATCACAGATTTCGTTGATGATTTAACCGCAGAAATGCAGCGTTCAAACATCAATGCTGAAGTGAGTGGCCGACCAAAACACATCTACAGTATCTGGCGCAAAATGCAGAAGAAAGGCTTAGCCTTCGATGAGCTTTTTGACGTACGAGCAGTACGTATTATCGCTGACCAGCTGCAAGACTGTTACGCCGGCCTTGGGGTGGTACACACTAAATACAAGCACCTCCCGAGCGAATTTGATGATTATGTGGCGAACCCTAAGCCAAATGGTTACCAGTCGATTCATACCGTAGTACTTGGCCCTGAAGGCAAGACCATTGAGATTCAGATCCGTACTAAGCAAATGCACGAAGACTCTGAGCTTGGTGTGGCGGCGCACTGGAAGTACAAAGAAGGAGCTTCAAGCGGCCGTAGTGGCTACGATGAGAAAATCACTTGGTTGCGTAAACTTATCGACTGGCAAGAAGAGATGTCGGACTCTGGCGAGATGCTGGATGAGGTACGTAGCCAAGTCTTCGATGACCGTGTATACGCATTTACTCCACGTGGTGACGTGGTCGACTTACCAATGGGCGCAACCCCGTTGGATTTCGCCTACCACATCCACTCGATGGTCGGACACCGCTGTATCGGTGCCAAAGTAGCGGGGCGTATCGTACCGTTCACTCATAAACTATCGATGGGCGATCAAGTTGAGATCATCACGCAGAAAGAGCCGAACCCATCTCGTGACTGGTTAAATCCAACCACAGGTTTTGTTCATTCTGGTCGAGCTCGAGCGAAAATCAACGCTTGGTTCCGCGCACAAAGCCGTGAGAAAAACCTAGAAGCGGGTCGTGATATCCTGGAAGTTGAGCTAGCGAAAGTAGGCGCAACCCTAAAAGATGCTGATCAATACGCACTAAAACGCTTTAACGTGAATACGCCAGACGAACTCTATGCAGGTATTGGTAGTGGCGACTTGCGTATTAACCAAGTGGTTAATCACATCAATGCGCTAGTGAATAAGCCAACGGCGGAAGAAGAAGACAAGAAAGCGCTAGAGAAACTGCTTGAGTCGGAAAACAAGCCGGCACAACAGAGTCGTCCGAAGAAAGATGCGGTAGTGGTTGAGGGCGTTGATAACCTAATGACGCACCTAGCGCGTTGCTGTCAGCCAATCCCAGGTGATGTGATTAAAGGTTACATCACTCAAGGTCGTGGTATCTCAGTGCACCGCGCTGACTGTGAACAGCTAGGCGAGCTAAGCGTGCATGCGCCAGAACGTATCATTGATACCGTTTGGGGTAATGGCTTTGTCGGCTCATACATCCTAACGCTGCGTGTTGAAGCGCTAGAACGTAATGGCTTGTTGAAAGACATCACCTCACTGTTCTCGAACGAGAAGATCAGTGTGACGACAATGAAGAGCCGCATCGACTACAAGCGTCAGCTATCGGTAATGGATTTCGATTTGGAAGTGACCAATATTGAGATTCTGAGCCGAGTGACAAGTCGAGTAGAACAGATCAAAGATGTAATGAGCGTTAAGAGACTTGGATGATCCTTTTGTGTCATTTATGTCATTCCCTACAGTGAGGGACGAACGTGATAGGGAATCTCGCCAAGCGGTTTGAGATCCCCAACTCGCTCATACTTCACTCTTGGAGATGACGAAAAATAGAAAGGTGAGTGGTTTTGGCTGCTCACCTTTTTAGTTTTAAGAAAAGAATTAGATTAAAACAATCAAACAGAATAATAGGAAAGCACCATGAGCCACCCGATTGAACAACTAGAACAAATTATGACTAAGCTGCGCGATCCAGAAGGTGGCTGTCCTTGGGATTTAAAACAAAATTTTGAAACAATTGTCCCGCATACTATCGAAGAGACGTACGAAGTGGTGGATGCGATTCACAACAAAGATTGGCCGAACCTACAAGAAGAGTTGGGTGACTTGTTGTTTCAGGTGATCTTCTATAGCCAGTTAGCGAAAGAACAGGGGTTGTTTGAGTTCTCTGATGTGGTTGATGGCATTAACGAAAAGCTAACACGCCGTCACCCGCATGTGTTCTCTGATACTGAGTTTGCCAGTGATGAAGAAATCAATGCCAATTGGGAAGCGGAAAAAGCCAAAGAAAAAGCACAAGCAGGCAAAACTCAAGAAAGTATTCTAGACTCAATACCAAACTCTCTACCTGCACTTTCGCGTGCTACAAAAATTCAAAAGCAGGTCGCGAAATATGGCTTTGATTGGGACTCAATTGGCCCAGTCGCCAATAAGGTATTAGAGGAAGTGGACGAGGTGCTAGAAGAAGCACTTCAAGTGACGCCAAACGAAGAATTGGTTGAAGAAGAGCTGGGGGATTTACTGTTCGCGACCGTTAACTTGGTACGACATTTAGGTAAAAACCCAGAATCGGCACTCAATAAAGCCAATCTCAAGTTTTCGCGTCGCTTTAAAGGGGTGGAACAAAAAGTTCGTCAGCAAGGTAAAAATTTGACCGATTTTTCACTACAACAGCTTGATTCCATGTGGGGTGAAGTCAAAGTGGCGGAGAAAAGATAACCAAAGCTTTTATCATGAATTGATTTGAAGCAAAAAATAAAAAATAGCAGTGTGATAGATTTCACGTTGTGGCGATAAGGGGCTTCTGGTATATTTTCATCCCGTCCAGAAGTAGTCCATTTCCCTCATTCAACCAATTTCAGGTTAAACATGACGACAAATTACATTTTTGTTACTGGCGGGGTTGTATCCTCTCTAGGTAAAGGTATTGCTGCAGCATCTCTTGCGGCTATTTTAGAAGCTCGTGGTCTTAAAGTGACTATGATGAAGCTTGACCCTTACATCAACGTTGATCCAGGCACTATGAGCCCGACTCAGCACGGTGAAGTGTTCGTTACGGAAGATGGCGCTGAAACAGACCTTGACCTTGGTCACTATGAGCGATTCATTCGCACCAAGATGACTAAGCGTAACAACTTCACTGCAGGTCGTGTTTACTCAGACGTACTCGCTAAAGAGCGTCGCGGTGATTACCTAGGTGCAACTATTCAGGTTATCCCACACATCACTAACTCTATCAAAGAGCGTGTAATTTCTGGCGCAGCTGGCCACGATATTGCGATCGTTGAAGTTGGTGGTACGGTTGGTGATATCGAATCTCTACCATTCATGGAAGCGATTCGTCAGCTAGCAGTAGAACTAGGCCGTGAACGCGCAATGTTCATGCACCTTACTCTAGTGCCATACCTAGCAGCTGCGGGCGAAGTGAAAACTAAGCCAACGCAACACTCTGTAAAAGAGCTACTGTCTATTGGTATTCAGCCAGACATCCTAGTTTGTCGTTCAGACCGCAACATTCCTTCGAACGAGCGTAAGAAAATTGCTCTGTTCTGTAATGTGCAAGAAAATGCAGTTATTTCTATGCGCGATGTTGACTCTATCTACAAGATCCCTCAGCTTATTAAAGCTCAAGGTACTGATGAACTTGTATGTAAGCGTTTCGGCATCACAGCTCCAGAAGCAGACCTGTCTGAATGGGAACAAGTAATTTACGAAGAAGCTAACCCAACGGGTGAAGTGACGATTGGTATGGTTGGTAAGTACATTGAACTACCAGACGCATACAAATCAGTAAATGAAGCGCTAAAACACGCGGGCTTGAAAAATCGCCTAAGCGTTAATATTAAATATGTAGATTCACAAGACGTTGAGTCTCGTGGCGTAGAAGTTTTAGAAGGCCTAGATGCAATCCTAGTTCCTGGTGGCTTTGGTGACCGTGGTGTTGAAGGTAAGATTCTTGCTGCTCAATACGCTCGTGAAAACAAAGTACCGTACTTAGGTATCTGTCTAGGTATGCAAGTAGCACTTATCGAGTACGCTCGTAACGTTGCGAAAATGGAAGGGGCACACTCTTCTGAATTCTGTACTGAAACTAAGTACCCAGTTGTTGGTCTTATCACTGAGTGGACTGATGGCGAAGGTAAAGTTGAAGAGCGTACAGAAACATCTGACCTTGGCGGCACAATGCGTCTTGGTTCACAGCTTTGTCACCTAGCGAAAGGGACGAAAGCTTACGAATTATACGGTAGCGCGACGATCCATGAACGTCACCGTCACCGTTACGAAGTGAACAACAATCTTCGTCCACAAATCGAAAAAGCGGGCCTAAAAGTATCGGGTCTATCTGCGGACAAGAAACTGGTTGAAGTTATTGAGAACCCGAACCACCCATGGTTCGTTGCTGCTCAATTCCACCCAGAGTTCACTTCAACACCTCGCGATGGTCACCCATTGTTTGCAGGTTTCGTTAAAGCGGCTGGTGAGTTCCAGCGCGGCGAGTTAGAGAAGTAAAAAGGAATACAGGTAGCTGCGTAAGTTGTGCTGCTACCTTTAAATTTGACATTTATATATTCAACGAGAAGGAAACATTCAATGTCTAAGATCGTTAAAGTTCTAGGTCGTGAAATCATCGATTCACGTGGTAACCCAACTGTAGAAGCTGAAGTACACCTAGAAGGCGGTTTCGTAGGTATGGCTGCTGCTCCATCTGGCGCATCTACTGGTTCTCGCGAAGCTCTTGAGCTACGTGACGGCGACAAATCACGTTTCCTAGGTAAAGGTGTTCTTAAAGCTATTGAAGCTGTAAACGGCCCAATCGCTGAAGCTCTAGTTGGTACTGACGCTAAAGCACAAGCTGACGTTGACCAAATCATGCTTGACCTAGACGGTACTGATAACAAGTCTAAGTTCGGCGCGAACGCTATCCTAGCTGTATCTCTAGCTAACGCAAAAGCTGCTGCTGCTGCGAAAGGCATGCCTCTATACGAGCACATCGCTGAGCTAAACGGTACTGCTGGTCAGTTCTCTATGCCTCTACCAATGATGAACATCATCAACGGTGGTGAGCACGCAGATAACAACGTTGACATCCAAGAGTTCATGATCCAACCAGTTGGCGCTAAAACTCTTAAAGAAGGTCTACGTATCGGCGCTGAAGTATTCCACAACCTAGCTAAAGTTCTTAAGTCTAAAGGCTACAGCACTGCAGTTGGTGATGAAGGTGGTTTCGCTCCTAACCTTAAGTCTAACGCTGAAGCTCTAGAAGTTATCGCAGAAGCTGTTGCAGCTGCTGGTTACGAACTAGGTAAAGACGTTACTCTTGCTATGGACTGTGCAGCATCTGAGTTCTTCGACAAAGAAGCTGGTATCTACAACATGAAGGGCGAAGGTAAAACTTTCACTTCTGAAGAGTTCAACCACTACCTAGCTGAGCTAGCGAACAACTTCCCAATCGTTTCTATCGAAGACGGTCTTGACGAGTCAGATTGGGATGGCTTCAAGCACCAAACTGAACTTCTAGGCGACAAGCTTCAAATCGTTGGTGACGATCTGTTCGTTACAAACACTAAGATTCTTGCTGAAGGTATCGAGAAAGGCGTAGCTAACTCTATCCTTATCAAGTTCAACCAAATCGGTTCTCTAACAGAGACTCTAGCTGCTATCAAGATGGCTAAAGACGCTGGCTACACTGCAGTAATCTCTCACCGTTCTGGCGAAACTGAAGATGCAACTATCGCTGATCTAGCGGTAGGTACAGCTGCAGGTCAAATCAAAACTGGTTCTATGAGCCGTTCTGACCGTGTTGCTAAGTACAACCAACTTATCCGTATCGAAGAAGCTCTAGGTTCTAAAGCTCCTTACAACGGTCTTAAAGAAGTTAAAGGTCAATAATTCGTCCTATTTGGCACTGTAGCTGCGTTAACTGCAGAAGATTCACTAAGTCACATAGGAAACTATGCTCCATAGCTGAATCTTCTTTGTTGCCTTGCTACAGCACCAACTAGTTAGAATTATGCACTAATACTTTTGAATGCCTCGCTTATGCGGGGCATTTTTTTGTCTGTAGAAAACTGAATGAAAGAAGCTCTAGGCTCTAAAGCTCCTCCTTGTCACATATAAAGTTCGTCATTCCCTAGACTGACGAAGGAAGGAGTAGGGAATCTCATTGTTTTCCTGACAATGACTCCCCGACTTATTGATTCCCTGACACCACATATCTCGCACCAATAAGCTCATTATGGTATATATGTGCCTTATTCTAGTTCCTTCTTTTTCAACCGGCGAAAGGTGTTATGCGAATTTTTGCTTTAGTACTGCTCATAGTGTTTGGCTGGCTACAACACACACTGTGGCTCGGTAAAAATGGTATCTCTGATTACTACGGTGTGAACAACGAAATCCAAGTTCAACAGCAAGTAAATGAAAAGCTGCATATTCGAAATGCAGAAATGTTTGCTGAAATTGACGATCTACGCCAAGGCTTAGACGCGATAGAAGAACGCGCACGTCATGAACTTGGAATGGTCAAAGAAGGTGAAACGTTTTATCGCATCATTGGTGAGGAATCCCATTAATGTCGACTCAACTTCAAAGCGTGATTGCCGTTGTACCTGCGGCGGGCGTCGGTAGCCGAATGAAGGCAGACCGCCCTAAGCAATATCTCAAGATTCACGACAAAACAATTTTAGAGCACACCATTGAGAAATTACTGTCTCACCCACAAGTCGCTCAAATTGTCGTTGCGATCAGCGATGATGACCCATACTACCCTGATCTAGCACTCAACCTGAACCCGCAAGTGATCAGAGTGTCAGGCGGAAGCGAGCGAGCGGACTCTGTACTCTCTGCGCTAAACTATATCGCTGAGCAGCAGCTTAGTGATTGGGTAATGGTTCACGATGCGGCAAGGCCGTGTGTTCAGCTAAGTGATATCGACAAGCTAATTTCCGGCGCGATGAGCCATGATGTGGGCGCTATTTTAGCGGCTCCAGTTCGTGACACGATGAAGCGCGGTGCCCAAGGGCAGATCGAGCATACCGTTGAGCGTGCCGATTTATGGCATGCACTTACGCCGCAAATGTTCAGAGCAAAGCCTCTGTGGAAGGCATTAAGTGAGGCGTTGCAACAAGGCGCTTCAATTACTGATGAAGCCTCAGCCTTTGAGTGGAAAGGTTTATCGCCCGCATTAATCGCTGGGCGTTCAGATAATTTTAAGATTACTCAGCCAGAAGATTTAGCGCTCGCTGAGTTCTATTTAAGTCAGAATAAGGAATAATGATGATTCGTATTGGCCATGGCTTTGATGTACATAAGTTTGGTGGTGAAGGCCCGGTAATTATTGGTGGCGTGAGCGTCCCTTATGAACAAGGTCTTATTGCACACTCAGACGGTGATGTTGCCCTTCATGCGTTGTGTGACGCTCTATTGGGTGCGATTGCTGCGGGTGATATTGGTCGTCATTTCCCTGATACCGATGACGAATGGAAAGGTGCGGATAGCCGTGAGCTACTGAAAGATGTTTACCGTCGAGTAAAAGAACAAGGTTACGTGATTGGTAATGCCGATATTACTATCATGGCGCAAGCTCCAAAGATGGCGCCTCATATAGACTCTATGTGCCAAGCTATTGCTCAAGACCTAGAAACCAGCATTAGCAATGTGAATGTAAAAGCGACGACCACTGAGCGTTTAGGTTTTACAGGTCGCAAAGAGGGCATCGCATGTGAAGCGGTGGTCCTAATTACTAAAAGTGCGTAAGCACCAACACGAAAAGAACAGCATGTCAGATATTTTATCTTCATTGGCTTATCTAAACGGTAAACCAACTGCGAAAGCAAAACTAAAAGCAAAAGCCGAACACTTTGTCGTTAATGAAGACTTGGGTTTTGAGTTTGCTGGTGAAGGCGAGCACCTAATGGTTCGTATTCGTAAAACTGGTGAAAACACGAGCTTCGTAGCCAATGAGCTGGCTAAAGCTTGCGGTGTTAAGTCGAAAGACGTGAGCTGGGCGGGTTTGAAAGACCGCCACGCTGTGACAGAGCAGTGGTTGAGCGTTCACCTACCGAAAGGTGAGCCTGACTTTTCAGGGTTCTTAGCACAGTACCCAAGCATTGAGATCTTGGCGACAGCACGACACAACAAAAAGTTACGTCCGGGTGATTTAGTTGGCAACCAATTCGAGCTGACTTTGTCTGAAGTAACAGACTGTGATGATGTCGTAAAACGTTTGGAAAAAGTCGCTCAAGTCGGTGTGCCAAATTACTTTGGTGCTCAGCGTTTTGGCAATGAAGGTAACAACCTATCTGAAGCTCGTCGTTGGGGCCGCGATAACGTTCGTACTCGTAACCAGAATAAGCGCAGCTTGTACCTTTCTGCTGCTCGTTCGTGGATTTACAACCTGATCCTTTCAGACCGTATTGAGCAAGATGCGTTTGTATCAGCATTGGTTGGCGATATCGTGGTGAAAGACGGTGCTCAACTGGCAGTAACAGCAGACAACATTGAAGCTGTAAACCAAGACATTGCGAACGGTTCTGCTTTGATAACTGTTGCTTTGGCTGGCGATAATGCCTTACCAACGATTGATGAGTCTCAAGCTCTAGAACAGAAACACCTTGATGCTGAACCGGATCTAATGGCTCTGATTCGTGGTAACCGTATGCGTCATGATCGCCGTGAAGCGTCACTGAAACCAACAGACTTAACTTGGGAAGTGAACGAAGATAATGTCACGCTTAAGTTCTCTCTTGATGCGGGTTGTTTCGCAACAGCGATCGTTCGCGAATTGGTTGAAGAAGTACACGTAGAGAGAACCTACGAGCAATAACGATTCTGCTTGGAGCTGAGTCACTTGATATTGGAATTTAAGTGACTTGGCTTAGCATGGGAACAAAAGAAAGGATACAAGATGAAGATTTTACTCAGCAATGATGATGGTGTGCACGCTCAAGGTATTCATGAGCTGGCAAATGAGCTACGTGATCTTGCTGACGTTATCATTGTTGCCCCTGACCGTAATCGCTCGGGTGCGTCAAATTCATTAACTTTAGAACAGCCTCTGCGTGTTCAAGAGATTACTGAAAATACCTATTCGGTACAAGGAACACCGACCGACTGTGTGCATTTTGCGTTAAACGAACTGCTAAAGAATGACATGCCTGATCTGGTATTAACGGGCATTAATCACGGTGCTAACCTGGGTGATGACGTGCTTTATTCCGGCACGGTGGCTGCAGCAATGGAAGGGCATTTTCTAGGCGTTCAATCGGTAGCGTTTTCTCTGGTGGGAAAAAAACATTTTAAGACAGCGGCAGCGATTGCTCGTCGTATTGTCGAACAACATTTAGCAAACCCAATCCCGACCAACCGCTTGTTGAACGTAAACGTTCCTGATTTAGCCTTAGAACAATTGTCTGGTACTCAGGTGACGCGCTTAGGTGCTCGTCATCACGCTGAAGATATGATCAAGCAAAAAGACCCGCGTGGTCACGATATCTATTGGCTTGGCCCTCCGGGTCAAGAGCAAGATGCCGGTGAAGGTACCGATTTTTACGCGATTGAGCATGGCTTTGTGTCGGTAACACCGTTGCAGGTTGATCTGACGGCGCATGAGTCGTTGGGTGCGATGGCAACATGGTTAGGGGAGAAGTAAGTGAGTAATCCGCAAGCTGAGCGTTTAATTACTTTCCTGATTGAAAATGGTATTCAGGATCAAAAGGTTCTTGATGCGATTTACCAACTGCCGAGAGAGAGCTTTTTATCACAGGCGATGTATCACCAAGCCTATGATAATAATGCGCTGCCTATCGGTCAGGGTCAGACAATCTCACAGCCATACATTGTTGCTAAAATGACAGAGCTACTTGAATTACAACAAGATAGCCGTGTCTTGGAGATCGGAACGGGTTCTGGTTACCAAACTGCGGTATTGGCTCAACTTGTTGATCATGTGTATTCGGTTGAAAGAATAAAGTCGCTACAATGGGATGCCAAGCGTAGGTTGAAGCAACTCGATTTCTACAATATCTCAACTAAGCACGGTGATGGTTGGCAAGGTTGGTCTTCAAAAGCCCCTTTTGATGCGATTATTGTCACCGCCGCTGCAGAGTCGATTCCTCAAGCGCTTCTGCAACAGCTGAAAGATGGCGGTCGTTTACTGATTCCTGTCGGTGATGACGAACAGCAACTATTGAAGATCGTTCGACACGGCGATGAGTTTTTATCGAGTGTTATCGAGATGGTGAGATTTGTACCTCTTGTTCCTGGTGAGCTAGCTTAATAAAAGACTAATGGTGTAGGTGGATAGAGAGTCGATGCGTTCGAAGTTGTTTAAAGGAAGTACTTTACTGCTTAGCTGTGCCCTTGTTGGGTGTGCAGCGAATTCGCCTGCGCCGGTTTCAAGCCTTAACAAGAAATACTCATCGATTGATCGTGGTAGTTATCGCGGCAGTTACTATGAAGTGAAAAAAGGCGATACGCTTTATTTCATCGCTTATGTGACCAATAAAGACGTCAATGACCTCGTCAGCTACAACAAATTGTCTGCGCCTTATACTATCCACCCCGGGCAGAAGCTTAAGTTGTGGCGTCCTAGCTACAATGCGCCAGCGTATGGTAAATCAACGGTAGCGGCAGCAGCAGTTGCTGCGCCTGTCGCGGCATCGACAACGTCATCTGCGGCAAGTAAACCTAAAACCACATCGCAACCGAGCAAAAACTCTAAACCGGCTCCAGCTCAAACTACCACCAAAGTGGTGAAAAAAGATCCACCAAAGAAGGTTGAACAATCCAAATCAAAGGAGTATGTTGGTTCTAAAGGTAAACAGAATGTTACACCGCCCACCAAACCAACAAGTGATAAAGTATCCAAATGGTTATGGCCAACTAAAGGGAGAGTAATCAAGAGTTTCTCTGTAGGCGAACAAGGAAATAAAGGCATAGACATAGCAGGACAGCGAGGTCAGCCAATAGTATCTACTGCAGGGGGAACGGTTGTTTATTCGGGTAATGCACTACGAGGCTACGGCAATCTAGTGATTGTGAAGCACAATGATAATTACTTAAGTGCATACGCGCACAACGACCGACTATTAGTATCTGAAGGGCAAAGTGTGAAACCAGGGCAGAAGATTGCAACAATGGGAAGCTCTGGAGCCAGCAGTGTTAGGCTGCACTTTGAGATTCGTTACCAAGGTAAGTCCGTTAATCCAAAACGATATTTACCTTAAATACAATATGCAAAAATTACGTATTGTATGGAGTGACATAGTCATTTAGCGACATATGAAGTTGTAATGTCATGCTAATTTCGCCAGGGGGAGGCGTTATGAGTATAAGCAATGCAGTAACCAAAGAAGAGTTCGATCTTGACCAAGCAACCACGGAACCGGAAGCTCTTGGAAAAGCAAAACGAACAGTCACTAAGAAAACCGAAGCGAAAGAAGAAGTTGAAGTTACGTCTAAAAGTTTAGATGCCACTCAACTCTACTTAGGCGAAATTGGTTTCTCACCACTACTAACCGCTGAAGAAGAAGTGCTATATGCACGTCGAGCTCTACGCGGTGATGAAGCAGCACGTAAACGCATGATCGAAAGTAACCTGCGTTTAGTGGTAAAAATTTCACGTCGTTATAGCAACCGCGGCCTTGCACTTCTCGATCTAATCGAAGAAGGCAACCTAGGTTTGATTCGCGCCGTAGAGAAGTTTGATCCAGAGCGTGGCTTCCGCTTCTCAACTTACGCGACATGGTGGATTCGTCAAACCATTGAACGTGCGTTAATGAATCAGACTCGCACTATCCGTTTGCCAATCCATGTTGTGAAAGAGCTGAACATCTACCTACGTACTGCAAGAGAGCTATCACAAAAGCTTGACCATGAACCAACGGCAGAAGAAATTGCTTCTAAGTTAGATAAGCCGGTTGGTGATGTGAGCAAGATGCTTCGTCTAAACGAAAGAGTGAGCTCTGTTGATACGCCAATTGGTGGTGACGGTGAGAAAGCGCTGTTGGATATTATTCCAGACATCAATAATTCAGATCCTGAGGTTTCAACTCAAGATAGCGATATCAAGAACTCGTTGATTTTCTGGCTTGATGAGCTGAATCCTAAGCAGAAAGAGGTGCTTGCGCGTCGCTTTGGACTACTGGGTTATGAACCGTCAACATTAGAAGAAGTGGGCCGCGAAATCAGCCTGACTCGTGAACGTGTTCGTCAAATCCAAGTTGAAGGTCTTCGCCGTCTACGTGAGATTCTTATCAAGCAAGGTCTGAATATGGAAAACCTGTTCAACGTAGAAAACGACTAATTGAACGGATGATGCTTCTCTAAATAGAAGACAAATAAAAACGCTGACTTTAAGTCAGCGTTTTTTTGTTTGTGGCTTTGGTATTTCATGCCGTCTAATCAAAATAGCAGTACGGCCATAACAAGCTACTTGGTAAGAAACTAAAGCAGCTTCTTCAAGCGGTAAAGTTCTTCTAATGCTTGGCGAGGAGTTAGATCATCAGGATCAACATTCGCTAGCGCTTGCTCCACTTCACTTGGTTCTGGGATCAGGCTCAGCTGGTTTGCGATATCGACACCGCTTGGCTTCGATGTTGGCGACTCCATACTTAACGCTTCTAACTGAGTCAGCTTCGCACGAGCATTCTTGATCACTGCTTTCGGTACGCCAGCTAAACCTGCAACCGCTAGACCATAAGATTTACTTGCAGCACCTTCTTGAACTGCGTGCATAAAGGCAATGCTATCACCATGTTCAACCGCATCTAAGTGTACGTTTGCTAAAGTTGGAAGTTGGTTAGGTAGTTCAGTTAGCTCAAAGTAGTGCGTTGCAAACAGTGTCATCGCATTGATTTGATTGGCTAGCCACTCTGCACTTGCCCAAGCCAGAGACAGGCCATCGTAAGTACTGGTACCACGACCGATTTCATCCATTAGCACAAGGCTGTTTGGTGTTGCATTGTGCAGGATATTTGCGGTTTCTGTCATCTCAACCATGAAGGTTGAACGGCCAGAAGCCAAATCATCGGATGCGCCAATACGCGTAAAGATACGGTCGATAGAGCCGATGGTTGCTCTTTCTGCAGGAACATAACAACCGATATGAGCCATCAATGCGATGAGTGCCGTTTGGCGCATGTAGGTCGATTTACCACCCATGTTGGGACCCGTGATGATCAGCATCTTACGTTGATCATTCAGGTCGATAGGGTTAGCAATGAAAGGTTCGTCCATCACTTGTTCAACAACAGGGTGACGACCGGCCTGAATTTGTACGCCAGCAGACTCTGTCATGGTTGGACGACAGTAATCAAGGGTATCTGCACGCTCAGCCAAGTTCTGTAGAACATCAAGCTGAGATACTGAAGAGGCGATATTTTGTAGGCGCTCTAGATACGGCAGTAGTAAGTCAAACAACTCTTCCCACAGCTGTTTCTCGATAGCGAGTGCTTTCGACTTAGAGTTAAGTACTTTGTCTTCGTGCTCTTTTAGCTCAGGAATGATGTAACGCTCAGCATTTTTCAGCGTTTGACGACGAACATAGTGTGGCGGCACAAGATGGCTTTGCCCACGGCTTACTTGAATGAAGAAACCATGTACGTTGTTGTAGCCAACTTTTAGCGTGTCGATGCCATGACGTTCACGCTCTTCTTGCTCAAGCTTATCAAGAAATTCAGTTGCGCCTGCTGCAAGGTCGCGCCATTCGTCTAACTCGGCATTGTAGCCTTCTGCAATCACACCACCGTCACGGATAACCACCGGTGGGTTCTCTTTGATTGCACGTTCAAGCAGCTCAGAAACCTCATCCACAGGAGAAGCATATTGAGCAAGTTGAGTTAGGTATGGGTGCTTCAGTTGCGTCAGTGTTTCAGCAAGCTCTGGCAAATATTCCATTGCTTGGCGAAGACGCGCCATATCGCGAGGGCGAGCAGAGCGAAGTGCTAATCGAGCGAGAATACGTTCGATATCACCAATCTGTTTTAAGGTTGGCTGTAGTTCTGTGAATAGAGCCAAATCTTTCATTTCACCAATTGCATCTAAGCGCTGATCGAGTGCAGATATATTGCGCATTGGTTGATGTAACCAACGCTTAAGCATACGGCTACCCATTGCTGTCGCAGTGTGATCAAGTACTTCGGCAAGGGTGTTATCAGTACCACCCCCAAGATTTTGCGTGATTTCCAAATTACGACGAGTTGCAGCATCAAGGATCACCGAGTGATCTTGTTTATCCATCGTGAGTGAACGGATATGAGGGAGGGCAGTACGTTGGGTATCTTTCACGTATTGGATCAAACAACCAGCCGCACATAGACCCAGTTTCGCGCTTTCTACGCCAAAGCCAACCAGATCGCGAGTACCAAACTGCTTATTCAATTGCTGCTTAGCGGTGTCTAATTCAAATTCCCATACAGGGCGGCGGCGGTTGCCATTACGGCTTGCCATTAAATCGACGGGTTCGAAATCTTCAGGGAACAGCAGCTCACGCGGAGAGGTTCTTTGTAGCTCAGCGGCCATCGCTTCTTCTGTTTCTGGCTCGCAAAGTTGGAATCGGCCAGAGGTAATATCAAGTGTCGCATAACCGAATTTACCGTTGTGGTGATAAATGGCTGCAATTAGGTTATCAACGCGTTCAGAAAGCAAGGCTTCGTCGGTTACGGTACCCGGTGTCACGATACGCACTACTGCGCGCTCAACAGGGCCTTTTGAAAGTGCTGGATTACCAATCTGTTCACAAATTGCTACGGACTCACCAAGTTGCACTAACTTTGCAAGGTATCCTTCAACCGCATGGTATGGAACACCTGCCATCGGAATCGGTTCACCATTTGATGAGCCACGCTTAGTCAGTGAAATATCGAGGAGTTGAGAGGCTTTTTTAGCGTCATCGTAGAAAAGCTCGTAGAAATCGCCCATGCGGTAGAACAGCAGAATTTCTGGGTTTTCTGCTTTCAGTTTTAGATACTGCTGCATCATGGGAGTATGTTTTTGATCGGCTTTCACAGTTAACTTCTTTCGTTTATTTCTATTGCGGCTTAGGATACGTGAAAGCGTTTCGTGCGAAAAGCGGCTGATGCGAAAAGATGCGAATCCAAATGATATGACAGTAAATAAAGGGAAGCAGATGATGCAGATGACTCAAGACCTTAGTGAGCAGCTTGGACATTTACTCGCTAAACACAAACACGTGTTAGTGACGGCTGAATCTTGCACTGGCGGAGGTGTCGCGAGTGCAGTCACCGATATTGCGGGCAGCTCTGGATGGTTTGATCGCGCTTTTGTTACGTACAGCAATGAAGCCAAACAAGAGATGATCGGTGTACAGCTTAAAACCTTAATGGAGTTCGGCGCCGTGAGTGAGCCTGTCGTAATAGAAATGGCTAGCGGGGCATTGCAACATTCAAACGGGACGATCTCTGTATCAATCAGTGGCATCGCTGGCCCAGGTGGCGCGACCGAAGATAAGCCTGTTGGTACAGTATGCTTCGCGTGGAAAGCGCTAAATGGCTGGGATAAAGTAGAAACGCATGTATTTACAGGCGACAGATCACAAGTACGCCAACAAGCCACGCACCATGCCCTGCAAGTTATTTATGATTACCTATCAATGGAAGGTAAGTAACATTTGTACAAATTATTTTCATACAGGTATAGACACTGTATGAATCAACAGTATAATGAAAGCCAATTAGTCACCCCTATGTGGGTTAGAAATAGATTCTAGATCGCTTGTTGAGACAACCGATTATGTGGAGATAGAAATGGACGAGAATAAACAAAAAGCGTTAGCCGCAGCCCTTGGTCAGATTGAAAAGCAATTTGGTAAAGGTTCTATCATGCGTCTTGGTGATAACCGCACAATGGACGTAGAAACTATTTCTACAGGTTCTCTATCTCTAGATATCGCACTAGGTGCTGGTGGCCTACCGATGGGACGTATCGTAGAAGTTTACGGTCCAGAATCATCAGGTAAAACAACGCTAACGCTTGAGCTTATTGCTGCAGCACAGAAAGTGGGAAAGACGTGTGCATTCGTTGATGCGGAGCACGCACTAGACCCTATCTACGCTCAAAAGCTTGGTGTTGATATCGATGCACTTCTTGTTTCTCAACCAGATACTGGTGAGCAAGCGCTGGAAATCTGTGATGCACTGGCTCGTTCAGGTGCAATCGACGTTCTTGTTATTGACTCAGTAGCAGCCCTAACACCAAAAGCAGAAATCGAAGGCGAAATGGGCGACAGCCACATGGGTCTTCAGGCTCGTATGCTTTCTCAAGCAATGCGTAAGCTGACGGGTAACCTTAAGCAGTCTAACTGTATGGCTATCTTCATTAACCAAATTCGTATGAAAATTGGTGTGATGTTCGGTAACCCAGAAACAACAACAGGTGGTAACGCACTTAAGTTCTACGCATCTGTTCGTCTTGATATTCGCCGTACTGGTGCGATTAAAGATGGTGATGAAGTTGTTGGTAACGAAACTCGTATCAAGGTCGTTAAGAACAAGATTGCTGCACCATTCAAACAAGCTGAGACTCAAATCCTTTACGGTAAAGGCTTCAACCGCGAAGGTGAGCTTATCGACTTAGGTGTTAAGAATAAGCTAGTAGAAAAAGCAGGCGCTTGGTACAGCTACAAAGGCGATAAGATCGGCCAAGGTAAAGCTAACGCTGGTAAATACCTACGTGAAAACCCAGAAGTTGCTCTAGAGATCGATACTAAACTTCGTGAGTTACTACTGACTCCTGCTGTTCTTGAAGAGAAAGACGTAGAGAAAGAAGAAGAAAACGAAGAGCTATAAGCTCACGTTTTATAGAGTGGATGTTTGAAAGAAGCATCCGCTTTGAAAGAATTTAAAGCCTCGCATATTTTATGCGGGGCTTTTTTATTGGATCTGCTCCGTCGAGCATGTCTTTGGTCAAATCTCTCTCGTTGACTGAGTTTATTCGGTACTAGGTCGTCAATTTAGTTCTGCTTTTCCACGGCAAGATATAGTGGAATATTCTTCATTTTATCGAATTCCCACTAAAATCCTGCCCAAGGGTGTCTTTTCTACAAGAAAACTAGTCGAAGCCTTAACCATGATCTACAATACGGCAAAATTCTAACTCGACTATTTTCAGGAAGAGCTGCATGTACATGAGCACTGATGAGGTTCGCAACGCGTTCCTTAAGTTCTTTGAGAGCAAAGAACACCAAATCGTAGACAGTTCATCGTTAGTTCCACATAACGATCCAACCCTGCTATTCACTAACGCAGGTATGAACCAATTCAAAGATTGCTTCTTAGGCGCCGAAAAGCGTGCCTACACTCGAGCAACTACGGCTCAGCGTTGTGTACGTGCGGGTGGTAAACACAATGACCTTGAAAACGTAGGTTTCACGGCTCGTCACCACACGTTCTTCGAAATGCTAGGCAACTTCAGCTTTGGCGACTACTTCAAAGAAGAAGCGATTGGATTTGCTTGGGAATTCCTGACTGAAACTCTTCAACTGCCAAAAGATCGTCTACTGGTAACGGTATACGAGACAGATGATGAAGCATTCGATATCTGGAACAAGAAAGTAGGTGTTCCTGCTGACCGTATCGTTCGCATTGGCGACAAAGAAGGCGGTAAACAGTTCGAGTCTGATAACTTCTGGACGATGGGTGACACAGGTCCTTGTGGTCCATGTACTGAAATCTTCTACGATCACGGTGAGCACATCTGGGGCGGCCGTCCTGGTACACCTGAAGAAGATGGTGACCGTTTCATCGAGATCTGGAACAACGTATTCATGCAGTTCAACCGTCACGCTGACGGCACAATGGAACCGCTACCTAAGCCTGCTGTAGATACAGGTATGGGTATTGAGCGTATTTCTGCAATCATGCAGGGCGTTCACTCTAACTACGAAATTGATGTATTCCAAAAGCTAATCAAAGCGACTGCGGAAGTTGTTGGTCATGACGATCTATCTAACCAATCGCTACGCGTTATTGCTGACCACATCCGTTCTTGTTCATTCCTAATTGCTGACGGTGTTATGCCTTCAAACGAAGGTCGTGGCTACGTTCTACGTCGTATCATCCGTCGTGCAGTTCGTCACGGTAACAAGCTTGGCGCACAAGGCGTGTTCTTCCACAAACTTGTGGGCGTACTGGCTGAAGTGATGGGCTCTGCGGCAGATGAACTTAAGAAACAGCAAGAGCTGGTTGAAAAAGTACTTCGCATTGAGGAAGAGAACTTTGGTCGTACGCTAGAGCGCGGCATGGTTATTCTTAATGACGCACTAGATGCACTTGAAGGCAAAGAGCTTGACGGCGAAACAGTTTTCAAACTTTACGATACATACGGCTTCCCAGCTGACCTTACTAACGATGTAGCTCGCGAACGCGATTTTACTATCGATGAAGAAGGCTTTGAGAAGGCGATGGAAGCACAGCGTAAGCGTGCACGTGAAGCAGGCCAATTCGGCACGGATTACAACGCGACAATCAAAGTAGACACCAACACTGAGTTCTGTGGTTACACAGCAACTGAAGGTGCTGGTGAAATCTCTGCGCTATTCGTTGACGGCGAAGAGGTTGCTTCACTATCGGCTGGCGACAAAGCAATCATCATCCTTGAAGAGACACCATTCTACGCTGAGTCAGGCGGTCAATGTGGTGATGCTGGTACACTAAAAACAGCGTCGGGTCTTTTCAAAGTACAAGACACTCAGAAGCTAGGTAACGCATTTGCGCACCACGGTGAGCTAGTTGAAGGTGTATTTGCTAAGGGCGATAAAGTAGAAGCAACGGTTGACGCTGAGCGTCGAGCTGCTATCTCACTAAACCACTCTGCCACTCACTTACTTCACTCTGCATTGCGCGAAGTGCTAGGTGAGCACGTTGCTCAGAAAGGTTCTTTAGTTAAGCCAGACAACCTACGTTTTGACTTCTCTAACCTTGAAGCGGTAACACCAGCACAGATTAAAGAAGTAGAGCGTCTAGTTAACGCACAAGTTCGTAAGAACCATGTGATTGAAACGAACATCATGGACATCGAGTCAGCGAAAGAAAAAGGTGCAATGGCACTGTTTGGCGAGAAGTACGATGATGAAGTTCGCGTTCTATCTATGGGCGACTTCTCTACTGAACTTTGTGGTGGTATCCACGCTTCAAACACAGGTGATATCGGCCTATTCAAGATCACTTCTGAAGGTGGTATTGCTGCGGGTATTCGTCGTATTGAAGCGGTAACAGGTGAAGCTGCACTAGATGCAGTAGAAGCTCAAGCTAACGCTTACGAAGAGAAACTGGCTGAGTCAGCTAAGAAAGCGAAATCGCTAGAGAAAGAAATCCAACTGCTTAAAGAAAAGATGGCTGCTGCAGAAAGCGCAAACATCATGGGCAAAGTAGAAGACATCTCTGGTACTAAAGTTTTGGTTGCTGCAATTGAAGGCGCAGACAACAAGAACCTACGTACTATGGTTGATAACGCTAAAAACCAAGTAGGTAGCGGCATCATCCTGATCGCGAACGTAGCAGACGGTAAAGTTGGCTTGATTGCTGGTGTAACCAAAGACCTAATCGGCAAAGTAAAAGCGGGTGATCTCGTCAAGATGGTTGCTGAGCAAGTTGGCGGTAAAGGCGGCGGTCGTCCAGATATGGCTCAAGCGGGCGGTACAGACGTTGCAGCACTGCCAGAAGCGCTTAAATCTGTGCGTACTTGGCTAGAAGAGCGTCTTTAAGCTTAAGTAATTGATACAAAGATGCCCAATCAGTTGATTGGGCATCTTTTATTTTGCCTATTGGAAGTGTGTTTAAACAAGGTTTGATTGAGATTAACCAAGAAGTCTAATGGTGGCGTTAGACTCCTTGGTTAATTTTTTATTGCTTCGCCCTGACGCGGAGTATGTGTTTTTTTGTCATATATAGACATTGGTCTTGGGAAGGTGAGGACGGGTGAAAATGCCTCTTATCGTGCAGAAATTTGGTGGAACGTCGGTGGGTTCAATTGAACGAATCCATCATGTAGCAGAAAAAATCATTGAAGCGAAAAATGAAGGGAACCAGATCGTGGTTGTCGTTTCTGCTATGTCTGGTGAAACAAATCGGTTAGTTAATTTAGCCACGCAAGTTGATAGCGTACCAAACGCTAGAGAACTGGATGTGTTGTTAACGGCTGGCGAGCAAGTTTCCATGGCCTTGTTAGCAATGACGTTACACAAGTTAGGTTATGAAGCGACATCGATGACTGGCTATCAAGCCAAGATACACACGGATTCTAATCATAATAATGCGGCGATTGAGCGTATTGATACTGCTCCGATTCAAGCTCTGCTAGATGACAACCAGATTGTTATTGTTGCAGGCTTTCAAGGATTCAATGCGAAAGGTGATATCACGACATTAGGCCGCGGTGGTTCAGATACTACAGCGGTCGCGCTTGCAGGTGCCTTGCAGGCGAAAGAATGCCAGATCTATACTGATGTAGATGGTGTTTACTCTTGTGACCCTAGAGTCGTAAAACAATCTCAGAAATTAGATACTTTAGACTTTCCTTCTATGGAAGAGATGGCTCGCCGAGGCGCTAAGGTATTGCACCTTCCTTGTGTTCAGTATGCATGGCAGCACAACGTGTCATTGCGAGTGCTTTCAAGCTTTGAACAAGGCGAGGGCACATTGATCGCGGGTAATCAGTGTTTGAATGATATTGCTGGCATCGCCATCCAAAGAGATATGGTGCGTATCGAGTGTTTGAATGAAGATTTACCGTCTTTCATTTCACATTGCCAACTGTTGGGGATCGAAGTCTGTAGTGTGATCGAGGAAACAGAACGGGCAGCACTCATTATTAAACAAGACATAAGTGCCAAATTAAAACTAGTTTTTGCTGAGAAAATCCGTAATAGTGAACAGGTTAGTTTGTTAACTGTGGTAGGAAGCCGAACACAAGAAATTGTGGTCAGTTCACATGGATTGTTGTCTGAAGGCGAAATTGATGTACAGCATCACTTATTGCAGCAGCAGTCTTTAACTTTGGTGATATCACCAACGCAAGTCGATATGGCTGCTAACATATTACACAATGCATACATCGTAGCGTGTGAAACACAGGGTTATCCTAAAAAAGAAGTGCATTTTGGTTAAATAAACTCAATCGATAGTTTACGAAAATATAACTTTTGTTGGATAATGCTCTCGTAGCTAGATAAATTTAGAGATTACTCAAGGAGCAAAGAATGCTAATTTTGACTCGCCGTGTTGGCGAAACACTGATGATTGGTGATGAAGTAACAGTTACTGTACTAGGCGTTAAAGGTAACCAAGTACGTATTGGTGTTAACGCACCTAAAGAAGTATCTGTTCACCGTGAAGAGATCTACATGCGCATTCAAGCTGAAAAAGGTAATGGTAACGTTGCATCTGGCAACTACTAATACTTTTGCGTAGAGAAGAGGCTAGCATTGTTGCTAGCCTTTTTTGATCTTGGGGAACCGAAACACTGATTGGGACATAGATGGGTTGGATAACGGATCGGTCTCAAAGTGGTGAAGTGAATGCTTTGTGATGCTGCGAGATACAGACAAGGTTGAACAGAACTGTTGCTCTGTATTTTGTTTGGCAAAACTCAAGATTTATTCGCTTCCCCTATGGCGAAAATACGCATCCCGTAGTATTGTGCCATCAGCGGTAGCACTTGCTGCTGGAGAAATTAGATAATTGTTTTCGGCTGTTTATTATTGCCAATCTTTCACCTTAATTTTTAAGGGAAAAAGCGCGATTTGAATCTTATAAGTTCAATTTGCAAGCGCTTTGATTAAATAGCAAACGGTTGAGTGTTTTTGTCCAATTTTTTTCAATAAAGTGTTTGACATATTTTCGGTAAAACGTAATATGTGCCTCCGCAAGACGGTGAGGTGGCCGAGAGGCCGAAGGCGCTCCCCTGCTAAGGGAGTATGTGGTTTGTAGCTGCATCGAGGGTTCGAATCCCTCCCTCACCGCCATTTCTTGCGAGTCTAAAATTAGCAATTTAGACAATGTAAATGTGCGTCCTTAGCTCAGCTGGATAGAGTACCTGGCTACGAACCAGGCGGTCGGAGGTTCGAATCCTCCAGGACGCGCCATTCTCTCTTCTCTTACTTGTAAGTGATTTGAGAATAATGAATTAGGTGAGGTGGCCGAGTGGCCGAAGGCGCTCCCCTGCTAAGGGAGTATGTGGTTTGTAGCTGCATCGAGGGTTCGAATCCCTCCCTCACCGCCATTCATTACAGGCCGATGGCCTTTTTTTTTCTTCGCAGCAAGAAGAATGTGATATATTTCACAACTTCATTCTTAATGAATGAACACCGTGCGTCCTTAGCTCAGCTGGATAGAGTACCTGGCTACGAACCAGGCGGTCGGAGGTTCGAATCCTCCAGGACGCGCCACTATTTAAGGGTTTATTTCTTTTAAGAATGAAAGTCCTTGTATTGACTAAGTTGATACTAAAACCGTGCGCTCTTAGCTCAGCTGGATAGAGTACCTGGCTACGAACCAGGCGGTCGGAGGTTCGAATCCTCCAGAGCGCGCCACTATTTAGGGTTTAGTTCTTATAAGAATGTGAATCCTGATATTGATAAATCGTTCGTCGAGAATTAATATCAAAAACCGTGCGTCCTTAGC
>NZ_JBFRSX010000034.1:49908-67802 GCF_041473835.1 Vibrio sp. 10N.222.55.A1
GCGCCACTATTTAGGGCTTCTTTCTTATAAGAACAGAAATCCTTGTATTGAGTTGTTGTTTACAACGAATTGATACTAAAACCGTGCGCTCTTAGCTCAGCTGGATAGAGTACCTGGCTACGAACCAGGCGGTCGGAGGTTCGAATCCTCCAGAGCGCGCCACTATTTAGGGTTTCTTTTATGAACCCCTGATATTGGGAATACCGATATCGAAAACTGCGCGTCCTTAGCTCAGCTGGATAGAGTACCTGGCTACGAACCAGGCGGTCGGAGGTTCGAATCCTCCAGGACGCGCCACTCTTTAGGGTTTCCTTGTGAACTCCTGATATTGGAAATACTGATATCGAAAACCGTGCGTCCTTAGCTCAGCTGGATAGAGTACCTGGCTACGAACCAGGCGGTCGGAGGTTCGAATCCTCCAGGACGCGCCACTATTTAGGGCTTTTTTCTTATAAGAATGAAATCCTTATATTGATCTGTTGTTAGTAACAATGAATTGATATTAAAACCGTGCGCTCTTAGCTCAGCTGGATAGAGTACCTGGCTACGAACCAGGCGGTCGGAGGTTCGAATCCTCCAGAGCGCGCCACATTATTAGAAAAAGCCTCGTTTATACGAGGCTTTTTTTATGTCTGCTGCAAATTTGTTGCGACAATGTTAAATTTGTTCGTTGTTTAACTTGTTGTATTTAAAGTAGTTCTTGATTGCTTCTTTGTTATTCCACCTTTCTCATATCAATTCCCAGAAAAGCCCCGTTTAAGTCACAGTTTAAATATCTAAAAATGACGTATTTGACAGATTTATGTGATCTGATAGGCGAATAATTAACCTTATGTGTGCGTTATCCGTAACAGAACCTTAAACAAAATTGACAAACTTTTACCAATCGAGATAATCCATGGGTCGGGATCACTATTCGCTGAAATCCTGTACGTATGTCAGGATGACGAAGAAAGGAAGCAACATGACTAATATTGGAAGCCTGCTAGGAGATGCGGCGACTCTAATGATAACGGGGATGTCCGTTGTCTTTATTTTCCTAACTATTCTAGTTTACCTCGTTCGGTTGATGTCAAAACTGGTACCAGAAGAAGTACCAGAGCCGATCGCAGCACCTAAAAAAATTCAAAAATCACAATCAAACCCTTCAGCTGTTAGTCCACAGGTAGTGGCAGCAATTTCGGCCGCGGTTCATCAATACCGTGCGTCTACTGCTAAGTAGCATTTAAAGGATTAAAAAGGAGTTTATGAGCATGTCTAAACCACTAGCTATCACAGATGTGGTACTTCGTGACGCGCACCAGTCACTATTTGCTACTCGTATGCGTATCGAAGATATGCTGCCAATTGCGGCAGAACTGGATAAAGTCGGTTACTGGTCTCTAGAGACTTGGGGCGGCGCGACATTTGATTCGTGTATCCGTTTTCTTGGAGAAGATCCATGGGAGCGTTTACGTGAACTTAAAAAAGCGATGCCAAACACACCAATGCAGATGCTACTGCGTGGTCAAAACCTGTTGGGTTACCGTCACTACGCGGATGATGTAGTAGAAAAATTTGTTGAACGTGCCCATAAAAACGGCATGGACGTATTCCGTATCTTTGATGCGATGAATGACGTACGTAACTTTGAAAAAGCAGTGAAAGCAACGATCGACGTTGGTGGCCACGCTCAAGGTACGTTGTCTTACACAACCAGTCCGGTTCACAACTCAGATACTTGGGTTGATTTGGCCAAACGCCTAGAGGACCTAGGTTGTCACTCACTATGTATCAAAGATATGTCAGGTTTATTAAAGCCGTATGAAGCAGAAGAGCTGATTACACGTATCAAAGCATCGTGTGACGTTCCTCTAGCACTGCATAGCCACGCGACAACTGGTCTATCGACTGCAACAGCGGTTAAAGCCGTTGAAGCGGGTATCGACATTCTAGATACCGCTATTTCTTCAATGAGCTGTACTTACGGTCATACGCCAACCGAAACGGTTGTTGCGATGTTAGAAGGTACAGAGCGCGACACGAATCTTAAACTAGACCAAATCGAACCCATCGCGGCTTACTTCCGTGATGTACGTAAAAAGTACGCGAAATGGGAAGGTCAGCTAAAAGGTGTCGATTCTCGCATCTTAATCGCTCAAGTTCCTGGCGGAATGTTAACTAACATGGAAGGCCAGCTTAAAGAGCAAGGCGCCGCCGATCGCATGGATGAAGTTCTAGAAGAGATCCCACGCGTACGTAAAGAGCTTGGTTACATTCCTTTAGTAACACCAACTTCTCAGATTGTCGGTACTCAAGCGGTTATTAACGTCTTAACGGGCGAACGCTATAAGAGCATCACGAAAGAGACTGCTGGTCTACTGAAAGGTGAATACGGTCAAGCTCCTGCTGAAGTGGATGCTGAACTGCAAGCGAAAGTTCTAGACGGTGCAGAGCCGATTACTTGTCGTCCTGCTGATTTACTTAAGTCTGAAATGGATACGTTAACGACGGATCTGTTAGAGAAAGCGAAATCAGAGGGTATCTCTCTAGCTGAAGATACGGTTGATGATGTACTGACTTACGCGCTCTTCCCACAAGTGGGTCTTAAGTTCCTTAAGAACCGTCGTAATCCTGAAGCATTTGAACCTGCACCAACGCTAGAAGTTGCGGCTCCAGTTGCTGCAGCTCCTGTACAAGCTTCTGGTGGTATTGAAAGCTACAGCGTGAAGGTTGATGGTCAAGTTTACGATGTTGAAGTTGGCCCACAAGGTGAACTGACATCGGTGGCGCCATCTGCAAAACCTGCTCAGGCTGCACCAGTAGCAGCGTCTGACGCTGAAGCGGTTCCAGCTCCATTGGCGGGTAACATCTTTAAAGTAAACGTTCAGGCGGGTACTGAGGTTTCTGAAGGCGACGTTCTACTAATCCTAGAAGCGATGAAGATGGAAACGGAAGTTCGTGCTGCTCGTGGTGGTATCGTTCAAGAATTGAATGTTAAAGAAGGCGATGCAGTTACTGTAGGCGCTCCACTACTAAGCTTAGCGTAAGGGAGTACCATGGAAGGATTGATGACCTTATGGTCTGAAACAGGGATTGCGAACTTTGAGTTCGGCCAGATCTGTATGATGCTGGTTGGTTGCTTACTGTTGTTTTTGGCAATTCGTAAAGGATTTGAACCGTTACTTCTACTGCCTATTGGCTTTGGTGCTGTATTAGCAAACATTCCAAATGCTGGGTTTACTGATCCAGGTGGTTTGCTCTACTACGTCTACTACATTGGTATTGAGACAGGTATTTTCCCACTGCTGATCTTTATGGGTGTTGGTGCGATGACGGACTTCGGTGCGTTGATTGCGAACCCTAAAACGTTGTGGCTAGGGGCTGCGGCTCAGTTTGGTATCTTCGCGACGCTATTTGGCGCGATCTTGCTGAACTACCTTCCAGGAATGGAGTTCTCGATGGCCGATGCTTCGTCAATTGCGATCATTGGTGGTGCCGATGGCCCAACTGCGATCTTCTTGGCGAGTAAGTTATCTCCGGATCTTTTAGGTGCCATTGCAGTAGCGGCTTATAGCTACATGGCTTTGGTTCCGATCATTCAGCCACCAATCATGAAAGCGTTAACGTCTCCTGAAGAGCGCAAAATTAAGATGGCTCAACTTCGTCACGTTAGCAAAGCCGAGAAGATTCTTTTCCCGCTTGCTGTACTACTGATGACGATTTTGTTCCTACCTTCAGCAACACCTCTAGTTGGTATGTTCTGTTTGGGTAACTTAATGCGTGAAGCGGGTGTGGTTGATCGCCTTTCAAAAACAGCTCAAAACGAACTGATTAACGTTGTAACTATTTTCCTAGGTCTAGGGGTTGGTTCTAAGCTTCAAGCGGATACGTTCTTGAACTTAGAAACACTGGGTATTCTAGGTTTGGGTGCGGTCGCGTTCAGTATCGGTACGGCGGGTGGTGTATTGATGGCTAAGGTGTTGAACCGATTCTCGAAAGAGGACATCAACCCACTGATTGGCGCAGCTGGCGTATCAGCGGTTCCAATGGCGGCACGTGTTGTGAACAAGGTTGGTCTTGAGGCAAACCCTCAGAACTTCTTGTTGATGCATGCAATGGGCCCGAACGTAGCCGGTGTACTTGGTAGTGCGGTTGCGGCGGGTATTCTATTAGCTCTCGTGGGCTAGTGGATTTGCTGGGTCATGTATCGTTACGTTAATTGGTCGTCAATTTACGAATGAGCGGTTAACTTCGCCTTATTAAATGGTTTATAGTCAAAGGGATGCTTTCGCATCCCTTTCTTTTTATTAATTAGGGTGCTTGCTCACTAGGGCTTTTATCAATCAAGGAAATGTGGAAATGGAAAATAAACAGATTGCGATTACTCAATTCGGCGGCGTCGAAAACCTAAGTATTCAAACCAGTGCGATCCCTGAGCCTAAGGCTGGAGAAGTGGTGGTTAAAGTTTCCTTTTCAGGCATTAATCCGATTGATGTCAAAACCCGAGCGGGCCTTGGTTGGGCGGCAGCACAAAACAAAGATAACCTGCCTTGGGTACCTGGCTACGATATTTCAGGGAAAATTGTCACGCTAGGCGAACAGGCTGAACGCTTTACTGTTGGTGATAACGTGGCTGGCTTTATTGGTTTTCCACTGCAAGGTGGCGGTTACAGCCAATATGTGTGTGTTCCAGAAGCGGCACTAAGTATGGTTCCTGATTCTGTCACTTTAGAAGCGGCAGCTGCATTACCACTCGCGAGTCAAACCGCGGCACAAGCGCTCAACAAAGCCGAAGTGAAAGAAGGCGACCGCGTGCTTATTTTAGCGGGCGCGGGCGGCGTTGGTCACCTTGCGGTTCAAATTGCAGTGGCAGCAAAAGCTGAGGTTTACACAACCTGCAGCGAAGCCAATCTTGATTACCTTGCGACGCTAGGTGCTCACGCGATTAACTATAAGTTTGCGCCAGCATCAGAAAGAGTATCAGATGTCGATGTGCTGATTGATTTGGTCGGTGGCGATACCGCGCTTGATGCATTGAAGTGCCTAAAAGATGGCGCGCGAGTCGTGACTGTGCCGACTCTATCTGCAGAACTTATCTGTGAGAAAGCAACACTATTAGGTTTTACTGCATCAGGCATGCTGGTTGAACCAACCCCTGAGCAAATGGACACCATGCTTTACATGGTCAGTGTCGGATTGCTCAAAACAGAAATTCAAGGTATCTACCAGTTAGACGAGGCGCAGTCGGCTCATCTGCAGGTTGAAACCGGACACACCAGAGGCAAGGTGCTACTTAAAATGCAAGAAAGTTGATAGGCAGTGTTAGAATTTTTTAACTCGCTTTTTGAAAATATCGCGCTGTGGTTCTCGGACTCAGCGCTATGGGTACTCTTCATTAGTGGATTCTTGAGTGCCACGTTACTACCCGGTGGTTCAGAAGCTAGCCTTGTGGCTGCATTGAGCTTAGATCAGTTTTCAACTTCATCGATCATTCTGGTGGCAACATTAGGCAATACCTTAGGCGGCCTGACTAACTATTGGATTGGTTTGTGGTTGCCTAATCGAACTCAATCTGAAAAGCATGGTCATAAGGCTATGGCTTGGCTGAGTCGTTATGGCTACTGGACACTGTTATTTAGTTGGTTACCGATCATTGGTGACCCTTTGTGTCTAGCGGCGGGTTGGCTAAGAATGAAATTCATCCCTAGCGTTATTTTGATAGCGATTGGCAAAGCCGCTCGCTATAGCTTACTTGCTGCTATCTACTTCGGTTTTTTCTAAGGAGAACCTATGAAAAAGGTTTTACTTGGTACATTTTCTCTTATCGCCATTGCTGGCTGTTCTTACAATGTACCTAGCTCAACGCCCTTCTTTTCCTCGTTACCTGAAGGTGTCACTCTGTTAGAAGAGGTTAAGCACTCTAAAGATAAAGTGGTGATTCCTTACACCAAGTATCAGCTTGAAAACGGTCTGACAGTTATTCTTTCCCCTGATGATTCCGATCCGTTGGTGCATGTTGATGTAACTTATCATGTCGGCTCAGCACGTGAAGAGATTGGCAAGTCGGGCTTTGCTCACTTCTTTGAGCACATGATGTTCCAGGGTTCTGAGAACGTTGGTGACCAACAGCACTTTAAGATCATTACCGAAGCGGGTGGTTCGTTAAACGGCACGACCAACCGTGACCGCACCAACTATTTTGAAACTGTTCCTTCTAACCAACTTGAGAAAATGTTGTGGTTAGAATCAGACCGAATGGGCTTCTTGTTGGATGCTGTTTCTCAGAAGAAATTTGAGGTTCAAAGAGGCACGGTCAAGAACGAGCGAGCGCAGAGCTACGAAAATCGTCCTTACGGCTTGATGTGGGAACGCATGGGCGAAGCGCTTTACCCTGAAGGTCACCCTTACTCTTGGCAACCAATCGGCTATGTTGAAGATCTTGACCGTGTTGACGTGAATGATCTTAAAGCGTTCTTCCTGCGTTGGTACGGCCCAAACAATGCCGTGTTAACGATTGGTGGTGATATCGACGTTGATGACACGCTAGAATGGGTTAACAAGTACTTTGGTTCAATTCCTCAAGGCCCTGAAGTGAAGGCGGCAGAGAAGCAACCTGCTGTTCTAACAGAAGATAAATACATCACCTTAGAAGACAATATTCGTCAGCCGATGGTGCTGGTGGGGTGGCCAACAACGTATCGCGGTGAAGAGACGCAAGCTTCACTGAATGCATTGTCTAACGTGTTAGGTTCAGGTACCAACAGTTACCTATATCAAAACCTCGTAAAAACGCAGAAGGCCGTCAGCGCTGGCTCTTTCCATGATTGTGCTGAGTTGGCGTGTACCATGTACGTGTATGCAATGGGCAACTCAGGTGAAAAAGGCGATTTGACGGTTCTCAATAAAGAGCTGATGGATACCCTGGAGCAATTCTCGAAAGAGGGCGTTGAGCAAGAGCGTTTAGACCAGATCACTGGCATGGCCGAAGCGAATGCTGTTTTTGCATTGCAAAGCGTTAAAGGTAAGGTGTCGCAACTCGCGTCGAACCAAACCTTCTATGGTCAGCCTGATCGCATTGAATCACAACTCGATCAAATCCGAGCGGTGACGCCTGAGAGCGTGAGCAAGGCATACCAAGATTTCATCGAAGGTAAGCACAAGGTTACCTTGAGTGTGGTTCCTAAGAAAAAGCTCGATTTGGCGGTTCGTGAAGCGACCTTTACCACGCCACCACGTACGTTGCCGGAATACAGCAAGGTGACGGAAGATCAACTGGATTTCAGAAAGGCACCGGATACCTTTGATCGCAGTGTGATGCCAGAAGTGAACTTTGGTGTTGAGGCGACCATGCCTGAGTTGTACCGCATGCACTTTGCAAATGGCACTGACTTAATTGGTACCGTGACCAGTGAAACGCCGACAGTACAGCTGCAAATTCAATTGCCTGCAGGCGAACGCTATGTTCGCAAAGGGCAAGAAGGCCTAGCGAACCTAACGGCTTCGATGATGGAAGAAGGCTCAACTAAACGAACCGTTGAAGAGTTACAAGCGACCTTAGATAAACTTGGTAGCAGCGTGAGCATTAGTGCGGGCAGCTACACCACAGATATTTCAGTCTCGACGCTAGAGAAAAACTTGCCTCAAACCTTAGCGATTGTGCAAGAGGTTCTATTCGATCCTAAGTTCGATGAGCAAGATTTTGAGCGCGTTAAGAAACAGATGCTAGAAGGCGTTGTGTATCAGCATCAGCAGCCAAGCTGGATGGCTTCTCAAGCAACCCGTGAAGTGCTGTTTGGTGACACTGTTTTTGCTCGTGCAAGTGATGGTACTAAGGAATCTCTATCGAAATTGACCTTAGACGATGTGAAAAAATTCTATGCGCAACATTACACACCAGAAGGTGCCAATATTGTTGTGGTGGGAGACATCTCGAAGAAAGAGGTAGGGAAACAGCTACAATTCTTTGAAGAGTGGCAAGGCGATGCGGCACCATTAACGCGTCCACAGATCGTTAAAGAGCTTTCTGGTCAGCACCTGTACTTAGTTGATAAACCGGGTGCGCCGCAAAGCATTGTTCGCTTGGTTCGTAAGGGCCTGCCGTTTGATGCGACGGGCGAATTGTATTTGAGCCAGTTAGCTAACTTTAACTTAGCGGGCAACTTCAATAGCCGTATCAACCAGAACCTACGTGAAGACAAAGCCTACACTTACGGTGCAAGCGGTTACTTCGCAAGTACTCGTGAAACTGGCGCAGTGGTATTTAGCGCGCAGGTAAGGGCGAATGCGACGGTTCCATCGATTCAAGAGTTTATTAATGAGCTGAATGAGTTTAGCCAAAGTGGATTAACTGACGAAGAGGTGAAATTTATGCGCCTTGCCGTCGGTCAACAAGATGCACTTAAATACGAAACGCCAAGTCAAAAGGCGGGGTTGTTGAGTAATATTGTTGCATTGAGCCTTGATGAAGATTACCTACAACAGCGTAATCAGATAGTTGAAACGGTTTCAAAAGAGACCTTAAACGAGCTATCTAAGAAATGGTTTGACCCGAATGATTATCAAATAATCGTTGTTGGTGACGCGACTTCGCTTCGCCCGCAATTAGAAAAGTTAGATATTCCAATAGAAGAGCTTGAAATCATTCGTTAGAGTACACATTAAAGGGGGAGGGAAGAGACTCTACTTTTCTCCTCCAACCTAATTTATGATAGTTCTAATCAGAACAATATAAGATAAGTGAACTGAATTTTGACTGATTTTGCTGCGCGACTAAAGCAAGTTGCAACCAACCCTAAGACCTTCTCTCAATTTGGTCGTGGTGTTGAAAGGGAAACATTACGCTACACGGAAGATGGGCACCTTGCTACTGGGCCGCACCCTGAGGCTTTGGGATCTGCGTTGATGAACGAATGGGTAACGACCGATTTCTCTGAGTCGCTACTGGAATTTATCACGCCTGTTTCTAACGACGTTCCGACGCTTTTGAATCAGTTGTCTGATATCCACCACTTCACGCAAACCAAGTTAGACGGCGAAAAACTATGGCCGCTTTCTATGCCTTGTTACGTTGGCAGTGAAGATTACATTCAGCTAGCGCAATACGGCACCTCGAATAACGGTAAGATGAAGACCCTATATCGTGAAGGCCTAAAACGTCGTTACGGTAGCCTGATGCAGATTATCTCTGGTGTTCACTTCAACTTCTCTTTCCCAGAAAGCTTTTGGGATAGCCTGTTTGGAGAGCAAACTGAAGAAGCGCGTTGTGAATCTAAGTCAGATGCTTACTTTGGTTTGATTCGTAACTACTACCGCTTTGGTTGGTTAATCCCATACTTCTTCGGTGCTTCACCTGCGCTATGTTCTTCTTTCATCAAAGGAAGAGAGACAAACCTGCCTTTTGAAAAGATTGGCGAGACACTGTATCTGCCAAAAGCAACGGCACTGCGCCTGAGCGACCTTGGCTACACGAACAGTGCGCAAAGTGTGTTGAAGATTGGTTTCAACAGCCTAGACCAATACCTTGAAGGTTTGAATCAAGCGATTCGCACACCATCAGAAGAATTTGCCGAGATTGGCACTAAGGTTGATGGTGAATACCGTCAGTTGAATAGCAACGTACTGCAAATTGAAAATGAGCTTTACGCTCCAATCCGCCCTAAGCGTGTGGCGAAGAGTGGTGAGAAACCATCTGAAGCATTGGCACGCGGTGGTGTTGAGTACATTGAGGTTCGTTCTTTAGATGTAAACCCATTCAGCTCAATTGGTATCAATGAGCAGCAGGTTCGTTTCCTAGACTTATTCCTAACGTGGAGTGTGCTAACGGACTCTGCTGAGATGGATAACTGCGAGCTTGAATGCTGGCGCGATAACTGGAACAAGGTGATCCTACAAGGTCGTCAGGTTGGTCTAGAGCTGCAAATCGGTTGTCATGGTGAGCGATTGTCTCTGCAAGATTGGGCGAAGCGTGTCTTCAAAGATCTGCGCTCTATTGCCGAGATGATGGACGCTGAACAAGGTGGTCGTGCATACCAAGAAACATGCGATACGCTTGAGGCTTGGATTGATAACCCTGAGCTAACTATTTCTGGCCAGTTGCTAGAAGAGACCAAAAAATTGGGCGGCTTAGGTAAAGTGGGTTGCGCGTTAGGTAAAACGTACGCTCAGCAACACAAAGCGCACCAATACAAAGTATATTCAGCTGAGTTGATGGAAGCAGAAGTTCAACGTTCTGTGATTGCTCAGCAACAAAGTGAAGAAGCAAGCACTCAAGATTTTGATAGCTTCTTAGCGGATTATTTTTCGTATTTAAAAGCATAGCGAGACTTTGGTGGAAAGGAAGCAAGCCTTATTAGGTCAGCCTACTCGAGTGAGTAGTAAATGGTTACCTGTAGTGACTGTTGGTGTTGTCTCTAGCCTGTTGGTTGGATGTGCAACGCCACCGCCAAAGCAGCAAGATAATTTGTGTAGCATCTTTCGAGAGCACCCTTCATGGTATGAAGATGCCTTGGATATGCAAGAAGAATGGGGAACGCCGATTAACGTTGCGATGGCTTTTGTGAAACAAGAGAGTAGCTATCGTCATGATGCGCGCCCACCTAAAGATTACATTCTTGGCTTTATACCGTGGGGGCGTGTAAGCAGTGCCTACGGTTATGCACAAGCTCAAGATCCTGCTTGGGAAGACTTCCAAAAGGCGACCAATAACGGTGGTTCAAGAACCAACTTTGATGATGCATTGATGTTCATCGGTTGGTATACCAGCGAGACGCGTCGTCAATTGGGCATCTCACTATGGGACCCATATAACCAATACCTGGCTTATCATGAAGGCCGTGGTGGTTATAAGCGCAAGTCATACAACAGCAAGCCATCGCTAATTAAGGTGGCGCGCAAAGTCGAACAGCAAGCAAAAGATTATGGATGGCAGCTGAAACAGTGCCGCAAAGAACTAGAAGACAATCGAAGCTGGTTTTTCTAAAGCCAGCCGTCATGGAGAAGAGCAATGCCTTTATTAGATAGTTTCACTGTTGATCACACACGCATGAACGCACCTGCCGTTCGTGTTGCTAAAACAATGCAAACCCCAAAAGGGGATACCATCACTGTGTTTGACCTGCGTTTTACTGCGCCAAACAAAGACATCCTATCTGAGAAAGGTATCCATACTCTAGAGCACCTATATGCTGGTTTCATGCGTAATCAATTGAACGGTTCAGATGTAGAGATCATCGATATCTCACCGATGGGCTGTCGCACTGGTTTCTACATGAGCCTGATTGGTACGCCTACAGAACAACAAGTGGCTGACGGTTGGTTGGCAGCGATGCAAGACGTACTGAAAGTTGAGAACCAGAATAAGATCCCTGAGCTGAACGAATACCAATGTGGTACCGCGGCAATGCACTCTTTGGATGAAGCGAAAGAGATCGCGAATGCGATCATCGCTGCAGGCATCTCTGTAAACAAGAATGATGAACTGGCACTGCCAGAGTCTATGCTGCAAGAGCTTAAGATCGACTAGTCATTGATAGCTACCCTAGATAGGGCGAGTTAGATACTAAAAGGCCCGGTTCAATGAACCGGGCCTTTTTCGTCAACGTATTTTAGGGCGAGACAGAGATTCAGTGATAACTCAGTTAGCCGTTCACGATCTGTGGGAACACGCGAACCAGTTTGATGCGGTTCTCTTCAAGCTCAACAATTTCCATTGGGTGGCTGGCTACCTGAACACTGAGGTGACTCTCTGGAATATCTTCAAGGTGTTCCAGTATCAAACCATTCAGCGTTCTTGGGCCATCGGTAGGCAGTGCCCACTGTAAGCCTTTGTTGATATCTCGGATATTGGCACTGCCTTCAATCAAGAAGCTGCCATCGCTTTGCGGAGTAATCTCTTCAGATAAGCTTGGGGTGATTGAGGTGGTAAACTCACCTACGATCTCTTCTAGAATATCTTCTAATGTAACCAAACCATTGATGTCGCCATACTCATCAACAATCAAACCGATGCGCTGCTTATTGCGTTGAAACTTAAGCAGTTGAATATTGAGTGGTGTCGCTTCAGGAATAAAGTAGATCTCATCCGCGGCACGCAACAGGGTTTCTTTATTGAATTCGTTCTTTTCAAGCATCAGACGGTAAGCTTCACGCAGCCTAAGCATGCCGACCACTTCATCTATTTGGTCACGGTACAGCACTACGCGACCATGAGGCGAGTGGGTAAGTTGACGAACGATCGATTTCCAGTCGTCATTGATGTCGATACCAGTAATCTCATTACGCGGCACCATGATGTCGTTCACGGTGACGTGCTCTAAATCCAGAATAGACACCAACATATCTTGGTGACGTTGAGGGATTAAGCTACCGGCTTCATTTACCACGGTTCTAAGCTCTTCGGAGCTCAAGTGGTCGGTTGCATCATGGCTGGCTTTGACACCTAAGATACGAATGAAGCCATTGGTAATGAAGTTAACTAAAATCACCAACGGTGACAGTACCTTCATCAGCACCATCAAAAGGATGCTACTGGCGTAAGAGACACGTTCAGGAAATAGAGAAGCGATAGTCTTTGGGGTTACCTCGGCGAATACGAGGATCACGAGAGTCAGGGTACCAGTAGCGATAGCCACACCGATATCCCCGTAGATGCGCATACCAAGAATAGTAGCGATCGCAGATGCAAGAATGTTGACGAGATTGTTGCCGATGAGGATGAGGCCAATCAATCTGTCTGGGCGGTTCAGAAGTTTTTCTACACGTTTGGCACCTTTATGACCCGTATTGGCCAAGTGCTTTAAACGGTAGCGGTTCAGGGACATCATGCCCGTTTCGGAACCAGAGAAATAACCAGAAATTACAATGAGACACGCGAGTAGCGCAAATAAGATACCCGTTGATATGTCGTCCAAAACTATTCTTTTCCTATTTGTGTATCTTGATTAATTTATGACCGAACATGGTCGAGATGTCAATTGAATGTATTGCACTCAATATTTTAAAGGCAAGGTATGTGAGACCTTGCCTTTATTTTACAGACTAGTTCAGGATGATTTCCTGGACGAAGCGGCTACCGAAGTAGGCTAATGTGAGCATGCTGGCGCCGGCCAGTGCGAACCAAGTGACTTTCTGTCCACGCCAACCTTTCTGATAGTGACCCCACAGAAGGATGGAGTAGATAACCCAAGCGATAAAAGACAACACAGCCTTGTGTGCCTTTCCTTGAGCAAACATATCTTGCACGAAGATGAGACCCGTTAACAAGGTACCTGTTAATAAGCCATTACCAATCAAAATGATCTTGAAAAGTTGTCTTTCCACCATCATTAAAGGAGGTAGGTTAGGGTTTATCACTAAGGCTTTTTTCTTTTTAAGTTTGTGATCTAGCCACGCAAGTTGCAGGGCGTATAGCGCACCGATAGTTAACGTTGCGTATGAGAATAGAGCCAAAGAGATGTGCACGAGCAGTTTTGGGTCATTCTCTAGATGTTTGATGAAGGTGCTTGGAAGAAAAGTGGCAGCCATCAAGTTCAGCGCAGCGAAGCTATAGACGACGGGTAAGATAAACCACAGACGGGTTTTGAGCATTGCACCGCTCATTACCACAGATATGATTAAACTGATTAATGAAGCAACGTTCAAGATACTGAGGTTTTGGCCACTGGCATTAAAAATCAAATCGCCAAGCAACCAAGCATGGAAAGCTAGAGCAAGTAATGCGCTGATAAACACCGTTTTTACACGGATTCCTGTTTGGTGCACGAGACCTGGAATGATCGTGGAAATCGCCATTGTATAAAGAAAGGCTGCTGCGATCGCAATAAGACTGTCCATGGTATCCATTTTAATGATTACTAATTGGCGAATTATACCTCGCATCGCTCTTTGGGGCTATGGCGAACCTCATTCAATTCCAAGTGAATAATGTCTCACATCACAAGCACGGATGATTAACGCTCTACAACGGGTATGACTCTAATCCGCGCTAATGTATACTCACAGTAATAGTCGCAGTTTTGAGCGAAGAGAAAACTATGTTTGATAATTTAACGGATCGTCTATCCAAAACGCTGAAGAACATCAGCGGTAAAGGTCGTCTGACCGAAGACAATATTAAAGAGACGCTGCGTGAAGTACGTATGGCGCTACTTGAAGCCGACGTTGCACTGCCCGTTGTCCGCGATTTTGTTAAGCGCGTAAAAGAAGGCGCTGTGGGTGTTGAGGTTTCTAAATCTCTAACGCCTGGTCAAGAATTCATTAAGATCGTTCAAGCTGAACTTGAAGCGGTGATGGGTGAGTCTAACGAGGCTCTTAACCTAGCAGCGCAGCCGCCAGCCGTTATCTTAATGGCGGGTCTACAAGGTGCGGGTAAAACCACATCGGTAGGTAAGCTATCTAAGCTTCTAACTGAGCGTGACAAGAAGAAAGTCTTGGTTGTGTCTGCCGACGTTTACCGTCCAGCGGCAATCAAACAGCTTGAAACGTTAGCAAGCGATGTTGGCGTAGACTTCTTCCCATCTTCAGCTGATCAAAAACCTCTTGATATTGCAAACGCTGCAATCGACCACGCGAAGAAGAAATTCTACGACGTGCTACTTGTCGATACTGCGGGTCGTTTGGCTATCGATGAAGAGATGATGGGCGAGATCAAAGAGCTTCATACTGCAATTAAACCAGTAGAGACACTGTTCGTTGTTGATGCAATGACAGGTCAAGATGCTGCGAACACTGCAAAAGCCTTTGGTGATGCGCTACCACTAACCGGTGTTATCTTGACGAAAGTTGATGGTGATGCGCGTGGTGGTGCTGCTCTGTCTGTTCGTCATATCACAGGCAAGCCGATTAAATTCTTGGGTGTTGGTGAAAAGACTGACGCACTAGAACCGTTCCACCCAGATCGTGTTGCTTCTCGTATCTTAGGTATGGGCGACGTACTGTCTCTTATTGAAGACCTACAGAAAAACGTTGATACCGAGAAAGCAGAGAAACTGGCTAAGAAGTTCAAAGAGAAGAAAGGCTTTGACCTTGAAGACTTCCGTGAACAACTAGGTCAGATGCAAAACATGGGCGGCATGATGGGCATGATGGATAAGCTTCCAGGCATGTCTCAGCTACCAGATAACGTTAAAGATAAAGTTGATGACAAGATGTTCAAGCAAATGGAAGCGATCATCAACTCTATGACCATGAAAGAGCGTCAACGCCCTGACCTAATCAAAGGCTCTCGCAAAAAGCGTATTGCCGCTGGTTCTGGTACACAGGTACAAGATGTAAACCGTATGCTTAAGCAGTTCACCCAAATGCAGAAGATGATGAAGAAGATGCAGAAAGGTGGCATGAAAGGCATGATGCGCAACATGCAAGGCATGATGGGCGGCGGTGGAGGTATGGGCGGAATGGGTGGTGGCTTTAACCCGTTTGGTCGATAATCTACAAATGTAAGCTTTAGCTACGTTACTTTTCATAGTGTTAGCCGTGTCACAGAAAGTGTACGGCAGCTATGTTGGTGAAAAAATAGCTAAAGCCCTTGCATTGCACCGGAATAAGAGTAAAATTCCGGGGCTTTAATTTGGCACGAGACCCCAAGCTATTTACTTATACTTGGGGTTAATTATTTTATTAAGAAAGCAAAGAGGACGACATGGTAACCATTCGTTTGGCACGTCACGGTGCAAAGAAGCGCCCATTTTATCAAATCGTAGTTGCGGATAGCCGTAACGCTGCAACTGGCCGTTTCATCGAGAAAGTAGGTTTCTTTAACCCTACAGCTCAAGGTCAAGAAGAAGGTCTACGTCTAGACCTAGATCGTGTTAACCACTGGGTTGGTCAAGGCGCATCTCTATCTGATCGTGTAGCTAAGCTAGTTAAAGACGCTCAAAAAGCGGCTTAATTCTTTTTTAAAGAGAAATAGCTTATGTCGATGAAGGGTAAAGAAACTATGAGCGAGCAAAACAATAGAATTGTCATGGGTAAACTTGGGTCTACCTATGGTATTCGTGGCTGGCTCAAAGTGTTCTCCTACACAGACAATGCTGAAAGCATATTTGATTACAGCCCTTGGTATTTAAACCTAAAGGGTAAGTGGGTTGAGTACAAAGTTGAGAGCTGGAAACGTCATGGCCAAGGTTATGTATGTAAGCTAGCGGGATTAGATGTTCGTGAAGACGCGCAACTGATGACTAACTTTGAAATTGCTATTGACCCTGCTTCGTTACCTGAATTGTCAGAAGATGAATTCTACTGGCGCGAATTGTTCGGTATGCAAGTTTTTACCACTAAAGGTTACGACCTTGGTGAGGTCACTGACCTATTAGAAACTGGCTCGAACGATGTTCTAGTAATCAAAGCAAATCTTAAAGATGCTTTTGGCCAAAAGGAACGGTTAGTACCGTACCTTGAAGAGCAAGTGATCAAGAAAGTTGATCGCGAAGCTCGCCGGATCGAAGTTGACTGGGATCCTGGATTCTAACTCCAAATTACAGAGCGAGAGAACACATGTGGGTTGGCATTATTAGCCTTTTTCCTGAAATGTTCCGTTCTGTTACTGATTTTGGAGTAACAGGTCAAGCGGTTAAAAAAGGTCTTTTATCTATTGAGACATGGAATCCTCGTGATTTCACTCATGATAAACATCGCACTGTTGATGACAGACCTTACGGTGGTGGTCCTGGCATGTTAATGATGGTTCAGCCTTTGCGCGACGCTATCACAACGGCCAAGCAAGCAGCACCGGGAAAGACGAAAGTTATCTATCTTTCACCTCAAGGTCGTAAACTCGACCAGAAAGGTGTTGAAGAGCTGGCAACAAACGAGAATTTACTTCTTATTTGTGGTCGCTACGAAGGGGTAGATGAGCGCATCATTCAATCTGAAGTTGACGAAGAATGGTCGATTGGAGATTTTGTGATGACGGGTGGCGAACTGCCAGCCATGACGTTGATTGATTCAGTATCTCGGTTTGTTCCGGGTGTACTTGGAGATTTCGCTTCAGCAGAAGAAGATTCTTTTGCAAATGGTTTGCTAGATTGTCCCCATTATACGCGCCCTGAGGTGCTAGACGATAAAGATGTGCCATCGGTACTCAAGTCTGGAAACCATAAGGATATTCGTCGCTGGCGATTAAAACAATCGTTGGGCCGAACTTGGCTAAGAAGACCAGAACTCCTGGAAAACCTAGCTCTGACTGACGAACAGGAACAATTACTGGCTGAATTCATTAAAGAGCAACGCTCTTAACGAAAAGCAAGCAGTAACCTATTAAATTTAGTATCAGTTTATTCTAGGAATTTATACAAATGAGCAACATCATCAAGGCTCTTGAAGAAGAGCAACTAAAATCAGACCTTCCTAAATTCGCACCAGGTGACACTGTTGTAGTTCAGGTTAAGGTAAAAGAAGGTGACCGTGAGCGTCTACAGGCTTTCGAAGGCGTTGTAATCGCTATTCGTAACCGTGGTCTACACTCTGCATTCACAGTTCGTAAGATCTCGAACGGTGAAGGCGTAGAGCGTGCGTTCCAAACTCACTCTCCAATGGTTGATAGCATCGAAGTTAAACGCCGTGGTGCAGTACGTCGTGCCAAGTTGTACTACCTACGTGAGCGTTCTGGTAAGTCAGCTCGTATTAAAGAGAAGCTTACTAAGAAGTAATTCTTTTTGCATTCTATCGATAAAAGCGGAGCCATTTGGCTCCGCTTTTTTGTGTCTGTTATTTGGAGCTTAGCAGGTAAGAGATCCCCAATTCGCTCGTACCTCACTCTTGAGGATGACAAACCAGACGAAACTCATATTTAACCGTCATTCCCTAGACTGACGAAGGAAGGAGTAGGGAATCTCTACTAGCGCCGTGTTATAGGCAATAAAAAAGGATTGACGTTAAACGCCAACCCTTCAAAATTTACTCGCTACTCGCTACTC